>JAFDKD010000334.1 GCA_019307165.1 Deltaproteobacteria bacterium
AAAAGGCTCATGATCTCCGTGAACTTGCTTCCTTTTTCCTCCAGTTCCTCCGCGGACAGGCTTCCCAGGTTGGTATCGTAATAGCCCTTCTGGACCCGTTTGACATCGTCCCGGACAAAATCGGAAATGGGCTTCAGGTTTTCGGGGTCATAGCCGTCCTTAGGGCCGAAGCCGATGCGCTCCATGTCCACCAGCAATTTGCCGATGATCACGTCATCCTGGGAATAGACCGGTTCGCCGTTGACGTTACCGGCCATGATAATACCCCATGCCTCCATCTTTTCGAGCCATTTTGGGGCCAGGCCCGTGGCATCTTGAAATGCTTCCCTGCCGGCGATTTCACGGGTCAGAAAGCGGTCCAGGGGCCTGAAATATTCCCTGAGAAGGTGAAAGGACGACAGTTCGGAGGGAGACTGCTTTCGCTGCTGTCGGATGATTTTTTTGATGACGGAAAGCGGCAGAAAATAACTGTCCTGAAGCGCCTTGATGATACGGATCTGCTCTACGTGTTCCTCGTCGTAATCGGCCACGTTCCGCCCCTTTTTTCGCGGTTTGGGGAGGACGCCTTCGCGTACGTAATAGTGGATGGTCTCTTTGGGCACGCCGGTGCGTTTGGCAAGTTCGCTGATCTTCATAAGGTCCCTTGAATCGGAAATCGGATATCGAAAATTACGCCGCCTGACATCTCTTGTGAAACTTCGTGGGGTTCAAAGGTTCAAGGTTCAAGGTTCAGGGTTACGCGTTGCGAGTTACAGGTTGCGCGGAGGTTGATTTTCTCTCGCAAAGAACGCAAAGGTCGCCAAGATAAGATCATTCGTTGTCGTGGTCGCCCAAAAACGGCGGAATCTCCGACCCGCACCCCCCCAGTCGTCCCCCGCCAAAAAACGACGGGATCTTCGACCCGCACGAATTTGGCGGGGACCCAGTAATCATATCAAATCAAAATACAAATCCTTCCATTACTATTTTGCCTTTCGTTTTTCTTATGTCAAGGGAAAAAAGTGAAAAAATATATTGACTTATGCATATAGTATGGAGTAAAGCTATGTGAAATAACGCCTGCATTGCGGGAAATGTCTTGCTCATCAGGCAGTTGCGCAATCAGGAAATTAAGAGGCGATGATTTTTTGTCTTGCACAAGGGAGATTGGAAATATGGATACAAGGCCCTGGCAGCGGCACTACGACTACGACGTTCCCACCACCATTCGGTACCCCCGTGTTCCCATCCATCATCTTTTCCAAATTCCCGCCAGCGCCCATCCGGACAAACCGGCGCTCAATTTCTTCGGCACGGAGACCACTTTTTGGGAACTGCGCGAGCAGGTCCTTCGTATGGCCAATGCCCTGGGCGGACTCGGGGTGCAAAAGGGGGATCGGGTCGGACTTCACCTGCCCACCAGCCCCCAGTACGTGATCGCCTATCAGGCGGTGCTGAGCCTGGGGGCCATTGTGGTAAACCTGAATCCCATGTATACGGCGGCCGAGCTGGAGGCCCTTGTCGCGGATACGGGCATCACCACCCTGATCACCTTTGACATGGTGTTGCCCCATATCCGGTCTGTGTGTCAGGCGGTGGAGATCCAGCGGGTGATCGTCACCAGGGTCACTGATTATATTGAGGGCTTCGGCGTGAGCACGCCCAAGGAGCTGGAGCTTGAAGAGGGCTGGCATCATTTTTCCCTCCTGATGGAAGGCGCTTCCGGTACGGCAGCGCCGCGGGTGGATATTCAGCCCGAAGACCCGGCCCTGATCCAGTTTACGGGCGGCACCACAGGGCTCCCCAAAGGGGCGGTTCTGACCCACGCCAACCTGGTTGCCGCGACGCTTCAAGTATCCCTGTGGGGTGGCGCCACAACGCAACTGACGCCGCCGGAGCGGCGGGCGGTCCTGTCGGTTATTCCCTATTTCCACGTGTACGGCACCGTCGTGGCCATGGGCTGGGCCCTGTTCAACTGCGCGACCCAGATTCTGGTGCCCCGCTTCGAGTTGGACGAATTCATGGGCATCCTCGAAGGCTGTGAAGAGATCACCTTTTTTCCTTCAGTCCCCACCATGATCAATGCGGTCATCAACCACCCCAAGGCAGGGGATATGAACCTGGCCAAGAAACTCAAGATGCTCAATTCCGGGGCCGCGCCCATGCCTGTTGAACTGATCGAACAGGTACAGGGCATGGGCATCTCCTACAGCGAAGGGTGGGGCATGAGCGAAACCACCTCCCTGGGGATCAGCAACCCGGTCCTGGGGATGCGAAAGGTGGGCAGCATCGGCATCCCCTGGCCCGATACGGATATCCGGCTGGTGGACGTGGACGAAGGGAAGGAAGAAGTTGCCAAAGGGGAGCCGGGTGAGATCATGATCCGAAGCCCCCTGATCATGCAGGGCTACTGGAACAACCCGGAAGAGACCGCCGGGCAGTTGAAGGACGGGTGGCTCCATACCGGCGATGTGGCGGTCCAGGATGAGGACGATTACTTCTTCATTGTGGACAGGAAGAAGGACATGATCATCGCGGGCGGTTACAATATCTATCCAAGGGAGATCGACGAGGTGCTCTACGAGCATCCCAAAATCAAGGATGCCGTGACCATCGGCATCTCGGACGAATACCGGGGCGAGACGGTCAAGTCCTTTGTGGTCATCAAGGATGGGGAGACGCTTACCGAGGATGAGGTGAAAGCGTTTTGCGAAGAGAAGCTGGCCGCCTATAAGCGTCCGAAGTCGATCGAGTTCCGGGATGACGTCCCCAAATCGGCGGTGGGCAAGATCCTGCGGAAAGAACTTCGCGCGGAGGAGGAGGCCAAGAAAAAAGGGAAATAGGCCGTCGCCCTTCAGCGGCGCGACGATTGTCGGATTAGGAACATTTCAACCAAAGCAAGGACAAGCCGAAAGGGAGTGAATGATTATGAAGACAGACTACAAGACCATTAAGGTGGACCTGAAAGACGATGTGGCCGTACTCACCATCGACAACCCCCCGGTCAACCAGATGGCCCCGCAGATGGCACAGGATTTCGGGGAGGCCATCATAGAGGCCTTTGGCGATGATCAGGTCAAGGCAATCGTCATCACCGGAACGGGCAGGAACTTCATTGCCGGTGCGGACATCACGCAGCTTCAGAAGGTAAAGACGCGGGACGACATTTTCCCCAGAGCACTGGAGTCGGCCCGGTTTATCAACAGCATCGAGGCCGGCCCCAAACCGGTGATCGCGGCCATCAACGGCAACTGCCTGGGCGGCGGTCTGGAAACCGCCATGGGCTGTCACTACCGGATCGCGGCCAAGGGCGTCAACCTGGGGCAGCCGGAGGTCCAGATCGGTCTCATCCCGGGCGCGGGCGGCACCCAGCGTCTCCCCAGGCTCATCGGCGTGCCCAACGCCATGGAGATGATCACCGTCGGCAACCCCATCAAGAGCGAAAAGGCCTATGAACGGGGCCTGGTGGACGAGGTGGTGGACGCGGACAAGCTTCTGGACGCGGCCGTGGAGGCCGCGAAAAAGTTCATATCAGGCCAGATGAACTATAAGGCCAGAGCGGTGTGCAACCTTAATTACCGCATTCCCAGCGCCGCCGAGAAAAAGGCCCTCATGGGATTCATCAAAGGCATGACCGCGGCCAAGGCCAAGGGGTACATCGCGCCCTTCAAGGCCATCGAGGCGGTGGAGCAGGGGCTCAGCTACGACATGGAGGCGGACATCGAGCGGGAGGTGGGGCTGTTCGCCGACTGCGCCGTATCGGATGTGGCCAAGAACCTGATCGGTATTTTCCTCAATTCCCGCTCAGCCGGGCGGCTCCCGCGGATCAAAGGCCTGGAGCCGGCCAAGATCAAAAAGGTGGCCATGCTGGGCGGCGGCGTCATGGGCTGCGGCATCGTCAACCTGCTCCTCAAGGGCGGGTTTGAAGCCGTCCTGTGGGACATCAACGACGAGGCCGTTGAAAAGGGTGTGGCCTCGGTCCGCAAGACCTTTGCCTATCCCATCAAGAAAAAGAAGATGAAGCCGGCGCAGCTGGAAGACATGCTCGAAAAGCAGCTGACCACCACCACGTCCCTGGAAGACATGGGCGATGTGGATCTGGTCATCGAAGCAGTGCTGGAAGATATGACCATCAAACAGGACATCTGGAAAAAACTGGAGGCCGCCTGCCGTCCCGACGTGATCTTCGGGACGAATACGTCGGCCCTGCCCATCACCGAAATGGCCTCCATCCTGAAGGACCCGGGCCGCATGATCGGGCTGCATTTTTTCAACCCGGCCGAGCGCATGCCTCTCCTGGAAATTATCTGCGCAGAGCAGACCTCGGATCAGACTCTGGCCAGCAGCGTGGCTTTCGGCAGGACCATCAAGAAGGTCCCCATCGTGGTCAATGACGGCCCCGGCTTCTATGTGTCCAGGCAACTGGGCGGCCTTTTCGGGGGTGCGACCTTCCTGTCGGCCGATGGCGTAGACGGTCAGGCAATCGAGGAGGCCATGCTGGACTTCGGTATGCCCATGGGCCCCGCCACCCTGTCGGACCTGACCGGGATCGACATCAATTACCACGTGAACAAGACATTCGAGAAGCGGCTGGGGGAGCGCTACAAGGTTCATCCGCTCACCGAGGTGGTCTACAACACCGGCTGTTACGGACGGAAGACCGGCAAAGGGTATTTGGACTACACCGGGGACAAGCCGGTCCCCAATCCCATTGTCGGAGAAGCGGCGGCGAACTATCTGGCCCTCGGGATCAACGAGGCGGCCCTCATGATGGAGGGAGGCATTTGCGACCGGCCCGCGGACATGGATCTGGCCATGATTTACGGCACCGGGTTCCCGCCTTACCGGGGCGGCATCCTGCGGTACGCGGACAAGTGGGGGCTCCGGAACGTCTACGATAAGCTGGTTGCGCTGGAAAAATCGTACGGACTTCGGTTCAAGCCGGCCAACCTGGTCAAGGATATGGCCAAGTCCGGAAAAACATTTTATCAGGATTAAGGAGGTATGAAAATGAATGAAGTTGTCATCGTAGGATATCTGAGGACCGCCCAGTCACGCTCCCGGCCCAATGACCCCGGCAGGGACTGGTTTTGTAAAATGAGGGGCGACGAAATGCTGGCCAAAGTGCTGCCGGAACTCATCGAACAAACGGGGATCGACGCCAATGACATCGACGACTTTCTCGTGGGCTGCGCCACGGGCGTGGGCGAGCAGTGGGGCTACGGCGGACGGTTCCCCATTTTTCTGGCCAACCTGCCCGAGACCATCCCGGCCAAATTCGTAGACCAGCAGTGCGGGTCGGCCATGGCCGGCATCCAGATCGGTTTCATGGAGATCGCCCAGGGCTTCGCGGACGTCGTCATGGTGGGCGGATACGAGCACATGACCCGGATTCCCATGGGCGGGTTCACCATCGACCGGGGGCTCATCGCGCCGAATATGGCCCTTTTCATGGATCCGGC
>JAFDKD010000335.1 GCA_019307165.1 Deltaproteobacteria bacterium
TTATTACCAGAAGTCGGAGGGCAGAGGGCGGAGGGCGGAGGGCAGAGGGCAGAGGGCAGAGGGCATAGGTCGGAGGGCATAGGGCATAGGGCGTAGGGCGCAGGGCTTAGGGCGCAGGGCTTAGGGCGTAGGGCGTAGGGCGTAGGGCGCAGGGCGCGTCGTCCTGCCTGAAAACGTCCAACTTACAGAAGGCATTAAATGAACTCATTACTGGATCACGTCGAAGAAATCGTACTGGCCGTGAAGGACCAGGACAAGGCCGTCGCGTTTTTCGAGAGCCTTTTCGGTCTTCAATTTGATAGAAGCTGGACCGTCCCGGCAGACAGCATGCAGGTCAAATGCGCCATGGTGGGTGACACGCAATTCCATATCGTCTCGTCAACGGAACCGGATGCACTGATCGATAAGTTTGTCAGGGACAGGGGGGAAGGGCTTCATCATGTGGCCTTTCGCGTAAAAGACCTCGATGCTGCGGTGTCCCACCTGAGGGAACTGGGCGCAACGGTGGTGCCGGAAACGCCCCGCACCGGCCGGGAAGGGGCGCGATATGCCTTTGTTCATCCCGGGTCCGCGTACGGCCTGCTCATCGAGTTGATCGAAAGGTAGGCTGAGGACAGAGGTCGGAGGACAGAGGACAGAGGTCGGAGGACAGAGGACAGAGGTCGGAGGACAGAGGTCGGAGGACAGAGGACAGAGGTCGGAGGTCGGAGGGCGGAGGACAGAGGACAGAGGTCGGAGGGCGGAGGACAGAGGTCGGAGGTCGGAGGTCGGAAGTCGGAAGTCGGAGATCAGTCTGACGGTAGGGCAGTCCGATCTCCAATGAAAGCAATGCCCTTCGGGGCGGATTAAAAACATTATCAAAGTAGGTATGAGCAATGGACGATCCAGAAAAAAGCAACAACGAAAAGCCGGACCTGCTATTTGCAGACCTTGAAACGGGCAGGGCGTTTCGTCCCTTGTCCTATCCGGTAACTCCGGAACTTGTAGCGGATTACATCGAAACCGTTGGAGATCAGAATCCCCTTTACAGTGAGGGGGGAGCCGCCAAGGCCGCCGGTCTGGACGCGCCGTTTGCGCCGCCGGGCCTGGCGGCCATCTACTCGCGGCTGTCCTACCTGCAGGATCACACCATGCCTTCCGGCGGCGTGCTCGCCAAACAGGAGTTCGAGTTTCACGGCCCTATTCCTATCGGGGAGCGCCTGACCGTTACCGCGCGGGTGTCCGAGAGCTATGTGGACAAGAAAGAGCGGAAGCGGGTGAACTTTCTGATCGAAGCGAAGGATTATAACGACGAACTCGTCAGTATTACGAGGCTCTATGCTATCTGGCCTCTATAATACTAAATGACAGATTCGGTGTCGAGCCGCCTTTGGGGGCGAATCGACCTTCTGTGTTTTACTGGATCCCCGCCTGCGCGGGGATGACAACTGAAAACCCTCCCGCCTTGAATTTTAAAAGTCATTCCCGCGCAGGCGGGAATCCAGGTGAAGGGGACTCTGCCTCCCTTCCCGCAAAGGTTGCAAAGACTTCATTCGTGAGAAAATGACGGGGTATCAGCATGATTACAAAACAAGCGAAAGCCGGAGACGCGCTGCCGGTTATTGAACAGGCGATCGATCAGGATCGGATCATGGCATGGGCGCGGATCAGCGGCGATTTCAACCGTCTCCATGTGGATCCGGCGTATGCCGCGGAAACCCGTTTCAAGGGAACCATAGCTCACGGCCCCATGTCGCTGGGTTTTCTGAACCAGCTGATGATGGCATGCTTCGGCGCCGACTGGATTCGAGGCGGGCAGCTGCTGGATATCCGCTTTGTCGCGCCCATCCGCCCGGGCGATACCATTGCGGTGGGAGGGACCATCAAAGAGATTCGCGAGGAAAACGGCGAGCCATATGCCGAGTGCGATCTGTTTATTGACAAGGCGGAAGGCGAAAGGGCCGTTGTGGGCCGGGCTGTCAGCCGCATATGGGAGAAGCCGTCATGACGGGAGCCAAGAAGGCCAAAGTCGTTACACCCGAAGAGGCGGTTTCCCACATCCAATCGGGACAGCGCCTGGTGCTGCAACTCTGCTGCGGGCTTCCCCTGACGTTGATGGACGCATTGACCGCGGACAAGGACCGGCTCAAGGATGTGGAGATCGTGAGCGGGCTGCAGATTACCTATCCTTTTCTGGAGGAAGCCCTGGAGGGGTCCTTCACCTACCGGACGTGGCAGTGCGCCCCGCCTATCCGAAAGATGCTCAAAACGGGCAGGGTCAAGTACATTCCCATGCGGCAGGGGGACGCAGTGCGGGTGTTCTCCGCCAAAGGTCCCTGGCCCGTGGATGCGGCCCTTATCCAGGTGAGCCCGCCCGATGAACACGGGTTTTGCAGCCTGGGGGTCTCGGTCGGGCACACCCTGCCCCTGGCCCTGGGGGCCGAACTGGTCATTGCCCAGGTGAACCGGCGCATGCCCCGGGTGCTGGGAAACAGCTTTATCCACCTGTCGCAGATCGATTATGTGGTCGAGTCGGACCGGGAACTTCTGGAATACCCGTCCGCCGGCAAACCGGGAGAAAAGGAGATCGCTATCGGCAGATACGCGGCCGAACTCATCCCCGACGGGGCCACGCTCCAGATCGGCATCGGCGCCATTCCCGAGGCCATCCTCGACGGGCTTGCGGACAAGCGGGACCTGCGGTTTTTTGCCATGGGCGTTGACAAGATCCTGGAGATGGTGGAAAAGGGCGTGGTTGTTTCGGGAGGAGAGCCCAAGATCCGCGTCACCGAGATACTGGGGTCCCGGAAGCTTTTCGATTTCGTCCATGACAACCCCATGGTGGAGGGGCGGACGCTGCCCGAAACCATCAATCCGCGGGTCGCGGGGCAAATTCCCAAGTTCTGCTCCGTCGTTTCCGCCATTGAACTGGATCTTACCGGGCAGGTCAACGCGGAGACTGTGAAAGGGCGGCAGATCAGCGCCATCGGAGGGAGCTTCGACTTTATTCAGGGCGCCCTGTTTTCCGAAGGGGGATGTTCGATCCTGGCCATGACCGCCGCCACCCCGGATGAGAAGATATCGCGCATCGTGCCGCAGCTTGCGGCGGGGTCCGCCGTTACCACCCCCCGGCACTCGGTACAATATGTGGTGACGGAGTACGGCGTCGCTGAAATATGGGGGAGGTCCATGCGGGAGCGGGCCGAGGCCCTGGTGGGTATCGCCCATCCCAAATTCCGGGATGAGCTGATGAAAGAAGTCAAGTCGCTTTTTTGACCGGATGCCAATTAAGAATTTTAGACAGGATTAACAGGATAGAAGGGATAGGTTGAGGTTCAGGTTAAGGTCGAGAAGAAAGACCCGATCCTTAACCTGGTGAAGCGTAGCGACGCAACCATCATCCGGAATCTAGTACCCAGAATCCAGTATCTTGCATCTAGAATCCAGTATCTTGTATCTAGAATCCAGCATCCTGCATCCTGCATCCAAAATCCGTACTCTCGACTTTTGACGATTAACCAAATAACTAAGAAAAGCGGTGCCAAGATGGACGACCTGAAAAAACTGGAGCAGCAATTAAAAGATTGGGAAGCGGCAAATGACGTGGCCTCTCTCCCCGAGGCCATGAGCGATTTGAACGAGCCGCTCAAGTCGGTATACACGCCCCTGGATACGGCCGGGATCGATTATATGGAAAAAATCGGCCTTCCCGGTGAATTTCCCTACACCCGCGGCGTGTACCCGGGCATGTACCGGGTCCGGCCCTGGGCCATGCGATTGTATTCCGGGTTCGGGACCGCGGATGACACCAACAAGCGATGGAAATTCCTGTTGGAAAAGGGAAACAACGGCGTGGCCTGCGCCTTTGATCTGCCTACGCAAATGGGCCTGGATTCCGACGACCCCGAAGCCGAAGACGAGGTGGGGCGTGTCGGGGTGGCCATCGACAGCCTTCGCGATATGGAGATCCTGTATAAGGATCTGCCGCTGGACCGAATGGTTTCGTCTTTCAATATCAACGCGCCGGCAGCCGTTATTCTGGCCATGTATGTGGCGCTGGGTGAGAAACAGGGCGTGCCGCCGGAGAAACTGAACGGGACCCTGTCAAACGACATCCTCTGTGAATATGTCTCCCGGGGGATGTGGGTTTTTTCCGCAGAGCCGGCCCTGAGGCTTATCACCGATGTGGTGGAGTACTGCACGCGGCACATGCCCCGGTTTTATCCTTTCAACATCAGGGGCATCATCATGAGGGAGGCGGGCGCTTCCATGGTGCAGGAAGCGGGATTCGCCTTTTCCAATGCCATTGCCTACATCGGGAGCGCGGTGGAAAGAGGTCTGGATGTCGATGCCTTTGCCCGGCGCATCAGTTTCTTTTTTTCCACCGGGACCCAGATTTTTGAAGAGGCGGCCAGATACCGGGCGGCCAGAAGGTTGTGGGCGCGGATCATGAAAGAGCGGTTCGGCGCCGGAAAGCCGGCATCCATGCTGTTTCGGTTTACCGGCACCGTGGGTGGGAGCGTCTACCGGGCCCAGGAGCCGGAGAACAATTTGATGCGCGGCGCATACGGCCTCCTGGCTAATGTGCTGGGGGGTGTGCAGGGGATGCTGCATCCCGCCCTGGACGAGCCCTTTGCCATTCCCACGGAGGAGACGGCCAAGCTGGCCCTGCGGACACAGCAGATCTGCGCTTACGAGACCGGCGCCACC
>JAFDKD010000026.1 GCA_019307165.1 Deltaproteobacteria bacterium
CGCCGACGGTGTTTCGTTTCAGATGCAGCCCTGCCTTTTCTCTATTTTGCATGTATCCTCGTGCAACATCCCCATTCCGCCGCAACGGCGCCTTTGGTGCATCGCGGTTAAAACCGCTCCTGCAAAACTATATGGATCAGAAAACATCAACGTGCTGATTTGCCGAATCCCGGTTCGATGTTAGAAGTATTTACTGGTAGGATCCCCCTCCCCCAACCGCCCCCGGGCCACCAGCAAGGCCTGGTTGCGGTCTTCAAGATTCAACGCCTGTTCCAGGCCCGCCGCGTCCAGGTTCATGTTGAATAAACGGGGCCTATTCAGCGAAAGGATGCCGATACCCGCCTCGGGGGTCTCATATTCAATGGTTTCATAGGACATAAACACCTCCGATTATTTGAACAGTGTTCGTATGAAACTTCATAGGGTTGCGCATTACGGGTTACAGGTTGCAGGTTGCCCGGAAGTTAATATTCTCTCGCAAAGAACGAAAAAATCGCCAAGTTAAGGGCATTAGACATTGAACATTGAGCCATTTTCTCCGTCATCCCCGCATGATTTTGGCGGGGATCCAGCGAAACGGAGGTCTGGATTCCCCTTCGGCCGTGAGCTCAGGGCCGAACGGCCGCCAAGGGCATGCGGGTCGAAGATCCCGCCGCTTTTTGGCGGGGAATGACAAGTTGGTTCCCCGCCGTTCTTGGGCGGGAACACCTATTTTGCTCCTCGCTCCTTGCTCCCTGCTGATCAGACCTGTCGGAGCGTAGCGGAGATCCCGCCGTCCTTGGGCGGGGCCGCCCCCCAGGCTAGAGGCATTTCTCGTATTGACCCATCCGATCAGCCGTTTTCGCTATTTTCACACATTCAACCCCTAGCAATCAATTTGTTTCACGGGAGGGAAAAAAATTTGACTTACGCTTCTCCTATTGATAACTCTTTGAATCTACCGAAACAGCCCTTTGATGCTCCGCCGGGACTTCCGGCTGCATTATAAATATGGAGGGGAACCCGTGATGGGGAAAACCATCGACCAGCTGCACATCGGCGACCGGGCCGACATTTCAAAAACCATCGCCGAAAGCGACATCTATCTATACGCGGGGATTACGGGGGATTTCAACCCGGCACACGTCAATGAAGAATACGCCAAAGGCACTTTTTTCAAGACACGCATCGCCCACGGCATGCTGGTGTCGGGCCTCATCTCCGCCGTTTTGGCCAACCAACTGCCCGGCCCCGGGACCATTTACATCCGTCAGGAACTGGACTTCAAGGCGCCGGTCCGCATGGGCGACACCATCACGGCATCGGTCGAAGTGATAGAGAAGGATGTGGAAAAAAACCGCATCCTGATGCGCACCGTGTGCACGAACCAAAACGGCGAGACCGTGATAGCCGGACAGGCCCTGCTGTCGCCTCCGAAGCTCGCGAAGACGGCATAATCCTTTGGAGTTGCAGTGAGTCTCCTCCGGCAGATCGGGAGGCGCCACGAAGCCTCCCGGAATTTTGATTTCAATCAATTTAGACCGGCAGGAGAAAACCGATCTGCGGCGGCATATAAAATGCCGCCCTACAAAATTCGAATCAAAGTGGAGACATTCCATGGCAGAAAAATTCGTCAGCGAAAGAAACCTCAAGTTTATGCTTTACGAGGTGTTCGACGTCGCCTCGCTTACGGACCATCCTTATTATGCCGAACATACCTCAGAAACCTTTGACATGATCCTGGAGACCGCCCTGAAGATCGGAAGGGACATGTTGAAGCCGGCCCTGGAAGAGATGGACCGCAACCAGCCGGAACTGGTGGGCGACGAAGTCCGGGTGCATCCGGTGGTCCGGGAATTCCTAAAAGAATGCGGCGAAGGCGGATGGATTCCGGCAACCGCCCCCGAGGAGCACGGCGGACTCCAGCTTCCCATCATCATCGGGATGATTCCGAGATTCGTCTTCATGGCGGCCAACTACTCGGGCAGTGTCTATATGCTGCTGTGCTACGGGGCCGCCCATCTCATCACCTCCTTCGGTTCGGAGGAACTGATCGACACCTATGTCCCCCGCATGTTTGCCGGCGAGTGGCAGGGGACCATGGCCCTGACCGAACCCCAGGCGGGCAGTTCCCTCTCCGACATCGCCACCGCCGCCGAACCCACGGACCATGGATATTACAAGATCCGAGGCCAGAAAATTTTTATATCCGCCAGCGACCATAACGCCGTGGATAATGTTGTTCACCTGATGCTTGCCAAGATCAAGGGGGCGCCTCCCGGCGTTAAGGGAATTTCCCTGTTCGTGGTCCCCAAGCTGCGGATCGAAGAAAGCGGTGACCTTGTTCCCAACGATGTGAACATTGCAGGCATCTATCACAAGCTGGGGTACCGGGGCGCGCCGATTCTTCAATTGAGCATGGGCGAAAACGATGACTGCCGGGGCCGGCTGGTGGGGGAACCCCATAAGGGCCTGGTCTACATGTTTCAAATGATGAACGAGGCAAGGATCGAGGTGGGCCTGGGCGCCACGGCCATTGCCTCTGCAGCGTATTATGCATCGCTGGAATATGTCCGGGAACGACCACAGGGCAGGAAACCGGGAACAAAGGACCCCGCCCTTCCCCAGGTCCCCATCATAGAACACGCGGATATAAAACGCATGCTCCTCTTTCAGCGGGCCGTGGTGGAAGGGTCCCTGTCCATTCTTCTTCAGTGCAGCAAATACGCCGACTTGGAGATCGTGTCGAGCGGGGAGGACAAGAAAAAATACGGTATGCTCCTGGACCTGCTGACACCTGTTGCCAAGTCCTATCCTTCGGAAATGGGGGTCCAGTCCGTGAGCCAGGGTCTCCAGTGCCTGGGAGGTTACGGGTATTGCGATGAATTCCCCCTGGAGCAGTATTTTCGGGATTCCCGCATCCATCCCATCCACGAAGGGACAACGGCCATCCACGGCATTACGTTGCTCGGCAGAAACATTCCCATGAAAAACGGCGCCGGCTACAGGCTCTTCCTCGACGAGGTGCGCGAGGCCGTGGCCGCGGCGGAGAAGGAACCGGCCCTGGCGCCCCAGGCCGCGTCCATGGCCGAGGCCGTTGAAAAGCTGGAGCGGGTTACGGATTACCTGCTGGGGATCTCAGAAAAGGTAGGTACGGAACGTTTCTTGGCGGACGCCACCCTCTATCTGGAGCTTTTCGGCATCGTCTGCATTGCCTGGCAGTGGCTGCTGCAGGCATCGGCTGCGCAGTCGGCCCTGAAAGATGACTCGAGCGAGGCGGACGTCAATTTCTACGAGGGAAAAAAGGCCACCTGCCGGTATTTCTTTGCCTATGAGCTTCCTAAAATCGAGGGGCTCGCCAAGAGGCTCATGAATAATGACGGATTGACCGTTGAAATGAAAGAGGCGTATTTTGATGATTAGGAGACGAACACCATGAACATACCACTAACACCCATCCGTTTTCTGGAAAGGACGCTGAAACTGCACGGCAACAAGATCGGCCTCATCTGCGAAAAGGAGCGGTTCACATACCGGGAGTTCGGCGACCGGGTCAACCGGCTTTCCAACGGCCTTACCCGGCTGGGGATCGGCAAAGGAGACCGGGTTTCCTACTTGGGGTACAACTGCCACCGTCTCCTGGAGGGCTTTTTCGGCATTCCCCAGATCGGGGCCATATTGCAGCCCCTCAACATCCGGCTCGTCCCGGCGGATTTCGAATATATCCTCGACGAATCCGAACCCAAAATTCTTTTTCTGGACAGGGATTTCATCCCCCAAATCGAAGCAATTCGAGACAATATCCCCGCGGTTGAAACATTCATTCTCCTGGGCAAAGGCGGCGATCTGCCCGACTGGATCTCCGGAACCTATGACGAACTGCTTGCGGACGCATCGCCCGAGGCCCCCTACCCGCCCGGCGCCTATCCTTTCGAGGAAGACGACGTGGCCGAGATCTTTTATACCAGCGGGACCACGGGCAAGCCCAAAGGCGTCATGCTGACCCATCGAAACCTCTATCTCCACGCCATGGCGGTGATCGCCGCGGAGCCCATGGATGAAACGGACATCCAGATCCACCTGATACCCCTGTTCCATGTCAACGGCTGGGGTACGCCCCATTATCTGACCGCCATGGGCGGGACCCATGTGATGGTCCGGAAGTTCGACCCGGCGGAAACCATGAAAATCGTACAAAGGGAGAAGGTCACGCGCTTTTACATCATTCCCACCATGGTGAACGCCATCCTGGCGCACCCCGATTTCGCCGACTATAATGCTTCGAGCGTCAGAAGGGTCCTTGTGGGCGGCGCTCCCCCGCCCACAGGCATGATCGAGCGTGTGGAAAAGGCCTTCGGATGCGTTTCGTCCACCGCATTCGGCATGACCGAGGCCTGCCCCCTGATCGCGTGGCCCGAATTGAGTCCGTACCTGGATGCGGAGACCCACGACTTCAGGTCAAAACGCACATGGGGCTTTCCTTTGCTGGGCGTGGAATTCCGGGTCGTGGACCCGGAGGGAAACGACCTTCCCTGGGACGGCGAATCCGTGGGCGAACTTCTGGTCCGGGGCGACATGGTCATGAAGGGATACTACCGGAGCCCCGAGGAGACGGCCGACGCCCTGGAGGGGGGCTGGTACCACACCGGAGACCTCTGCGCCATGGGCCCGGACGGCTCCCTGTACGTGAAGGACCGGCAGAAAGACATCATCATCAGCGGCGGTGAGAACATCTCATCCCTTGAAGTGGAGGCGGTGCTCTATTCCCACCCCGACATACTGGAGTGCGCCGTCATCGCAAAACAAGACGACAAGTGGGGGGAAATCCCCCTGGCCTTTGTGGCGCCCAAAGAAGGCGTGAAAATCACCCCGCAGCAGGTCATCGATTTCTCGCGAGAACACCTGGCCCATTTCAAGGCGCCCAAGGAGGTCAAGATCATCAAGGAGTTCCCCAGAGGAGGAACAGGAAAGATTCTCAAGTCCGTGCTGCGCGAGGAACTCAAATCCACTTGACGCGGATTGGAGACAAACAGTAGAATCGTATGGTAACTTAAGGGAGGTGATATTAAGGCACACGGAACGGTTTTTTGCATATGGCCTGTTGGATACTTTCCCGACGGCCGAATTCGGCCGCGGGAAACAGGAGTAAATGGCACCTCAACCTAAAAGACTGGAGGTCGATATCATGAAAAAGATCATTTTCATCAGTTTCGTTGCAGTCATTCTGGCTATTTCATTCACCCTGCCCGCACAGGCCGAAAAACCCATCAAGATCGGCTTTATCCACAGCCTCAGCGGCGGCGTCGGGCAGGTCTACGGCGTGCCCGACCTGGCCGGCGTCAGGATTGCCGTTGCCGAAATCAACGCGGCCGGCGGTGTCCTGGGCAGAAAACTGGAAGTGATAGCAAGGGATGACAAGCTGAAACCCGAGGTCGGCGTCCGGGAGGCCAAGGACCTGATCCTGAACCAAAATGTGGACTGGATCCAGGGTACCGTGAGCAGCGCCGTGGCCCTGGCCGTTTCCGCTTACTGCAAGGGCCAGAAGGTCCTTTTCATTGATACAATCGCCCAGTCAGCTGCAACCACGGGGGAGAAGGGACATCGTTATGTGTTCCGGATCACCACCAACACCACGAATTACGCCCGGTCCATCGCCAATGCGGCGGCCAAATTCTGGGGAGGAAAAAAGGTTTTTATTATCGGCCCCGATTACGAATACGGCCACCGGAGCAAGAAGGACTTCATGGCGGCCTATTCCAAGCTGGTCCCCGGCGCCAAGGTGGTGGGCGAACTCTGGCCCAAGCTGGGCACCAAGGACTTCACCCCATACATCACCAAGATCATGGCCACGGACCTGGACCTGGTCTACGCCCCCATCTGGGGAGGTGATATCCTGTCCTTCACCAAAACCGCCTGGCAGTTCGGTTATTTTGACAAGATCAAGCACTGCGGCCAGGACTGGGGCAACATGGAAGGTCTCTCCAAGATGACCAAAAAGGCCTACCCCAAGGGCGTGCTCGGCGGCACCCATTATCCCTGGTGGCTGCTGGAGAATCCCAAGAGCAAGGCATTTTACCCCAAATTCAAGAAAGAGACAGGCATGGACGCGGGCCTGGGAGCCGCCTCGGGGTATACGACCGTCTATGCCATGAAACAGGCCATTGAAAAGGCCGGGGCCATGGACACGGAAAAGATCATCGACGCCCTGGCGGGTTCCATGGTCGACTCCCCTGTCGGACCACTCAAGATCAGGGCCTGCGACCACCAGGCCATGTGGCCTTTCTGGGTCGGTCCCGTGGCCTTCACGGATGAGTTCGCCTGGCCCCACGTGACCAATGTCGTGGCCATTGATCCGCCCGAAAAAGGATACCGCAGCTGCGACGAAATCAAGGCGGCGCGGGCGGCGGAAAAATAACCCGTTTTCCAGCCTCGCCTGAACGGCGGGGCTGGAACCCGAATACCCGCCTGTCCACCCTCCCTCCCCCCTGGGCGGGACTACGGAGGACGGCCGCGGGTATGACATTTTAGAGGCGTCCATGAATTTACAGGGATTTATTATTCAACTCCTGAGCGGGTTGAGCGTGGGCATGGTCATCTTCCTTATTGCCGTCGGACTGTCCCTCATCTTCGGGACCCTGAAGGTTCTCAACCTGTCTCACGCGGCGCTCTACATGCTGGGGGCCTATCTCTGCTTCTGGCTCAGTTCCATGCTCAGTCAGTTCAGCGGCTCCTTCTGGATAAGCCTGCTGATCGCCCCGGTTCTGGTGGCCCTGTTCGGCGGTTTTCTGGAGGTGCTGCTGCTGCGACGCATCTACGACCGGGAGATGCTGGAGCAATTCCTTTTGACCTTCGCGCTGATCCTGATCATCGGGGACCTGTGCAAGCTGGGCTGGGGGGTGGATTACCACATCGTGGATACGCCATGGCCGCTCGACGCCCCCGTTATCATCAAGGGATTGATCTTCCCTCGCTACAATCTTTTCCTGATACTGTTCGGTCCCCTGCTTTACGCCGGTCTGTGGTCGCTCATTCGTTACACCCGCCTGGGAAGCATCATTCGCGCAGTCACGCACAACCGGGAGATGGCCAACGCCCTGGGCGTTAATGTCCCCTATGTGTACACCGGCGTCTTCATGCTGGGGTGCTGGCTGGCCGGACTGGGAGGGGCCCTTGTAGCGCCCATGGCGGCGGTCATGCCCGGCATGGATGCGGTCGTGCTCATCGACTGCTTCATCATCGTGGTCATCGGCGGGCTGGGAAGCCTCTCCGGCGCCTTTCTCGGCTCGATCATCTTCGGTCTGGTCACGGCCTTCGGCATTCTGGTCGCCCCACGGCTGGCCATTGCCTTTGGATTCATCCTGATGATCGTGGTCCTGATCATACGGCCCTGGGGCCTCATGGGAAAACCTGAATAATGGATTCATCGAACGCTCAAACTTCAATGGTAAAGAGGGGCGGCATTGCGGCGGCGGTCGCCCTGTTCGCGATTCTGCCCCTTTTTCTGGGCCCTGGCACCTTGAGCCTGGTCAATGAAATGCTCATCATGGGGGTAGCGGCCTCCGGGCTCAACCTTATGATGGGCTACGCGGGCATGGTCTCCTTCGGCCCTTCCGGGCTTTACGTGGTGGGCGCCTATACCACGGCCCTGATCCTCATCTATACCGGGATACCGTTTGGGTTCGCCCTGGTCGCCGGCCCCCTGATGGCCGGGCTTGTCTCCATTGTGGTGGGATGGTTCTGCGTCCGGCTGACCCATGTCTATTTCTCGCTGCTGACCCTGGCCTTCTCCCAGATCATCCACACCATCATCTTCGGATGGTACAGCTTTACCAGGGGGGACGACGGCATTGTGGAGATACGGATCCCCGCATTCCTTGAGCCCATTTCGCACTACTACTATTTCAGCCTGGTTGTCGTCTGCATCAGCTTGGCGTTCATGTGGATGATCGTCAAGTCGCCCTTCGGCAAGACGCTTCAGGCCCTGAGGGAGAACCCCGAGCGCACGGAATTCATCGGCATTCATGTGCGCCGCTATCAACTGGCGGCCTTTGTGTTGTCGGGCTTCTTTCTGGGCGTGGCGGGCGCCTTGTACTGCGGGTTCAGCCGCAGCGTTTTCCCGGATTTCGGCGACATCATGAAATCCACGGAAATGCTGGTGGTCTGCCTTCTCGGGGGCATCTACCATTTTCTGGGGCCCATGGTGGGAGCCGTGGCGTATATGTTCCTGGACAAGGCCATTTCAAGCTACACCCAATACTGGCCCCTGGTCCTGGGGATCGTGATCATTTCGCTCCTCATATTTCTACGGGGCGGCATTGTGGGATTCACCGTGGACAGGTTCAACACACTGAAAAATAGGAAAGTCCGAGGCAGGTAACCATGTTTCGCGTTGAACACGTCACAAAATCCTTTGGCGGGCTCATGGCCGTGAGCGATGTCTCTTTTGAGTTGAAAAAGGGAGAACTCAGCTCCATCATCGGACCCAACGGCGCGGGAAAAACCACCCTGTTCAACCTCTTGACCGGTCATATCAAGCCCGATGAGGGACGAATCGCCTTCGAAGGCAAGGAAATCACCGACCTTTCCCCCCACGAGATATGCAAGAGGGGCATTGGAAGGTCTTTTCAGCGGACCAACATATTTCCCCGACTCAGCGCCTTTGACAACGTTCAGGTCGCCCTCATATCATGGCAGCGGAAAAGCAGGAACATTTTCCTGAAATCCGACAGGCTGTTGAGGGAAGAGACCAACGATATCCTGGACAGCATCGGACTGGGAAACAAAAAGGAGACCACCGCCGGCCTGCTTGCCCACGGCGACCAGCGGCTTCTGGAAATCGGCATCACCCTGGGCACCCACCCGATGCTCATCCTTCTGGATGAGCCCACCGCGGGCATGAGTCCGGAGGAATCGAACAAAACCGTGGAACTGGTTCGAAAGCTGGTCCGGGAGATGGGGCTGACCCTTCTGTTTATCGAGCATGACATGAGCGTCGTATTCGGCATATCCGAAAAAATCCGGGTCATGCACATGGGCTCGGTCATGGCCGAAGGGAGCCCGGAAGAAATCAGGGCCAACGACGATGTGCAGCGCATCTACCTGGCCGAGGAAGACTGATGTTACTGAAACTCGACAGGATCAACACCTTCTACGGGATCAGCCATATCCTTTTCGATGTGTCCATGGAAATCGACCAGGGCGAGGTGGTCTGCATTCTCGGAAGAAACGGGGTGGGCAAGACCACCACCATCCGGAGCATCATGGGACTCACGCCCAGCCGGTCCGGAGACATCCTTTTTCAAGGCAAGCCCATACGAAAAAAACGCCCCTTTGAAATCGCCCGGATGGGCCTCGGATTCGTGCCCGAGGACCGCGTGATTTTTCCTGACCTGACCATAAAAGAAAATCTGGAAATGGGCTTGAGCAGCGGCGGAAAAGGCCTCTGGTCCTTTGACAAGGTCTACACCATGTTCCCCATCCTCGAAAAACGTCAAACCCAGATGGGCGGCACCCTGTCGGGGGGGGAGCAGCAGATGCTCACCATCGCCCGGACGCTCATGGGCAACCCCAAGCTCCTCCTGCTGGATGAACCCTCCGAAGGTCTCTCTCCCTTGGTTATGAAGGAACTGGGCCTCCAGGTACGCACGCTTAAGGACGAGGGCATGCCCATCCTGCTCTCGGAGCAGAATTCCGGTTTTGTACTCAAAATGTCCGACCGCGCCTATATACTTGAAAAGGGGGAAGTTCGGTGGGAAGGAAACGTCAGCACCCTCAATGAACAGCCGGATATCCTGAAGACTTATCTCGGAGTGTAAAGAATCCGGGCCCATAGGATCCAGCCTTGGCTTGACCGGCATAACTCCCAGGTATAGCCATAGGAACTTGACCACGCCCTTGGAACGTGGTCTCATTGAACGCAATGAATTTAGCCGAATTTCTGACCCATACCGCAGACCGTATCCCGGACCATCCGGCCATTTTGTTTGAAGGGCGGTCCGTAAGCTTCGCAGAAATGAACCAAAGGGTGGACGCGCTGGCCCATGGGCTCAAACGTGGGGGTTTGCGGACCGGGGACGTGTGCGTCCTGATGATGCCCAGTTCTTTGGATTGGGCCCTTGCCTATTATGCCCTGGCCAAGTTGGGCGCGGTGGTGGTCCCGGTGAATTTTCTTTACCGCCGCGGAGAACTTGAACACATATTCAAGGATTCGGGTGCGCGGGCCTTTATCGGGCACGAGGACTATCTGGAAGAGCCTTTAAAGGTCATGGACGCCCTGCCTCGCATGGATATGCGCATATCGGCCGGAAATGACGCGCCCGGCGGTTTTGTCTCGCTGGCGGACCTGCCCGTGGATGAAGACGGACCCTTCCCCATTGTACCCACCGACCCTGACGACCCGTTTGCCGTTATCTACACCAGCGGGACGACCGGACTTCCCAAGGGCGCCGTCCTCACCCACAAAGGCCTTATGAGTGACGTGGTGGAGGTGTCGCGGGTGCGTCACACGGAACCCGATGACATTGTGCTGAGTGTATTGCCTCTCTTTCATATCTACGGCCAGACCCATTCATTGAATATCTCCATCTATCTTGGACTGACCATCCACATGTGGACCGGTTTTGACGCCGAGACGGTCATGAAAGCCATTGAGGAGGAAAAAAGCACAATCCTCTATGCCGTACCCACCATGGTGAACCGCCTGGTGGAGTTGGCGGCTGACAGTCCTCCCGCACGATCGGGCCTCCGCTTTGTGATTTCCGGGGGCGCCTCTCTCCCGGTGGAAGTGCTGTACCGTTTTGAAAAGGCATTCAACGCGACCATATATGAAAGCTACGGCTTGACGGAGTTCTCCCCCACGTGCGTGGAAAACCCTTTTGGCAGGCCCACGCGGCCCGGGTCCATCGGTGTGCCCATTCCTCCGTTCAAAGTCCGCGTTGTGGATGAAGACGATACGGATGTTCCCGTGGGTGATGTGGGCGAACTAATCGTTTCCGGATCAGCCGTCATGAAGGAATATCTCAATCAACCGGAAGCCACGGCCCGGGCGCTTCGCGGGGGGTGGCTTCACACGGGCGACCTGGCGCGGATGGATGAAGACGGGTATATCTACATCGTCGACCGAAAGAAGGACATGATCATTCGAGGGGGGTACAACATCTATCCGCGGGAAATCGAGGAAGTGCTCTACACCCATTCAGGCATATCCGAGGCCGCCGTCATGGGCATCCCGCACGCCGATCTTGGAGAGGAAATCGCGGCGGTGATTGTGCTCAAACCCGGTGTGGATGTGACCGAGGATCAACTGCGGCAGTATGTAAGAGACAGGGTCGCGCCCTACAAATACCCCCGCGTGATCCGGTTCATGGATGAACTGCCGAAGACGGCCGCGGGGAAAATTTTCAAGCGAGGGATCACCCTGGAAGAATCGATCTGAACGAAATTCGACGGAGACGTTCGAACTGGGCCCGCTTCGAGAAACCTGACAGCAATCCATGGTTGTAAAGCGGCCGGCTATTTCTCCTCAAGCGTATCCAATCGCTCGGCCTCCTTTAACTTTACCACATCAATCTTGTCTTGCGGCCTCCCACTAGCTTTTTTTGCCAGGATCAGGTCAGATCTCGAAATAAACGGAATCTTAAAGTCTTCCAATTCAACCACCTCACGGTCATTCCATGCCTCTTCAAACTCGACTCCCGGAATCGACATCATGATATCGACCCGCAAAGGTGGTCTCCCCATTTGATAGAAGTAATCTTTTTGGGTGAAGTCATTTGCAGTAAGATTTGCCAGCGGTGCGCCGAATTCCTTCAATGCCGTGTATACCGCATCTGCATTCTCGCGGTCAATCGCTATCCATATATCAAGATCTTTGGTGAATCGCGGCTCGCTGTATTTCATCACTGCGTAACCACCTACAATCATATAGCGGATCTCATGCTTTTCGAAAAGATTCAACAGTTCTTTGAAGTCGGAACTGGTCAGCATTTTCACCTCGAATCAAAAAGTAGTCATGCAACATTTCCCATACTGCCTCGAAAATGACCCGATCGCCTTGTGATTGCCAGAAGCGAATGTCGAATGACCGACTGTCATCAATGACACGCTGGAATTTTTCCTCTATTGTTCGCATGTGCTCTCCTGCCCAAGATCCGGCACAATATGAGCGATGTCAGATTCCTGCCCACACTTT
The DNA here is from genome assembly GCA_019307165.1 of Deltaproteobacteria bacterium. Classification (GTDB taxonomy): domain Bacteria; phylum Desulfobacterota; class DSM-4660; order Desulfatiglandales; family Desulfatiglandaceae; genus JAFDKD01. Next base: position 12,170 of record JAFDKD010000026.1, read on the forward strand.
CACCAGGATTATTCCGTTCCTGTTTCAGATATCGAGGGCAAATCGAATTGCCCGCCCCACATCAGCCATCTTTGTCGGAGGCAGGGATGAGATCAATGGACCAATTTTTCCTTTCGAAACAGTTTGCAGATGGTCGCAATTGACGGTGCAATCCCGGGGCATGCCTTCATCTCTCGATAGAAATACCTCTGACGGTATATCGCGTACCGTACCTGTAATGGGCGCGACGGTTACCTCCCCCAGATATTCCAACACGGAATCTCTGGTCAGGACAAGAACCGGCCTCTTTTTGTCCGGACGGGCAAACTTGTACCAGCGAATTTCACCATGTTTCATTCATCACCCCAAGCCTGCTCCGTTTCCCAAACCGAAAACTCGTCAACAGCAGCCGGGCGTCGTTCGTACCCTTGGCGGTGCTTGCGCTCAAGCTCCATAAAGCTGTAGCGGGCAAGTGCCTCACGGAGCGCTTTTCGCGTGAAGGCGGAACGACTTGTACGAAGCTGTCTCGAAACACGGTCAACCGCTTTGACAAGATCTTCATCAAGCGTCATCTGAACGGTTTTCATACCACCTCCGAAATGTGGGTTGGTATAGCTATAATAATCCACATTTCATTCAATGTCAAATCCATCCGTTATAGTACGATTAGGAATTCTACGAGCTGAACGCAGGGTTTTCTACTCTCCAGTTTAAACGGTTTGTGTAGTCGCTGCCATTTAAT
>JAFDKD010000336.1 GCA_019307165.1 Deltaproteobacteria bacterium
CCCGGCCTCTTTTCTTGGAGCAAAGCATGATAAGCGACGCGATGATGTCATCCTGCCTGACCTTGAGGGAGCCGAATTCGTGCACCGCGCCTTCGGCATAATCCTCGAAGTAGCGCTGATCAATGGGGCTGTCAAAAGCATCTGTTTTCATAATTTTGTTACACCGCTTCCAGACCCAGGCACAAACCCACCGCCTTTTCGCAATGCAGGGCGGTCGTATCGAAAATCGGGGAATCGGGGAAATCCGATTGATTGATCAGCATCTTGATCTCCGTGCAACCCAGGACCACGCCTTCCGCGCCATTTTTCTTCAGCGAGCGGATGACATCCAGAAAGTACTGCCTCGATTCGGGCAGGAACTGATGGTGGCACATCTCACCGAAAATGATCCGGTAGACCTCCCGCATTTCCTCTTCCGTTGGCGACATAATCCGGACGCCGCAATCCCGGTAGGCCTCTAAATAAAAGGCGTCCGTCATCACCGGGTAGGTCCCCAGCATGCCGACCCGGGCGAGGCCCCTGCCCCGGATGGCATCTGCGGTAACTTCGAAAATATCCACAAACGGGATGGAAATTGCCGCTTTAATCGCATCGCGGACCTTGTGCATGGTATTGGTTGCCAGAAACAAGTAGTCGGCCCCGCCCGATTCCAGTTGACACGCCTTTTGGGCCAGGTACGCGCCGGCCTCCTCCCACTGGCCGTTACGGACAAACCGCTCGATATTCTGAAAATTGACGCTGCAGACGACCAGTTCGGCCACGTTGTGCTCCCCTTTGATCCGATTGACGCCTTCGTTGATCAGCAGGTAGTACTCTCTCGTGGCCTCCGTGCTCATGCCGCCCAGCAGGCCGATGGTCTTCATGGGAACGATGGTATGTGTCATTTTGTTCTTGGACTCCTTAGTATCGTCTTTTCAAATGCATTATCAAAAAGCAATTCACCACAGAGACATGGCGAGCACAGAGAAAAATACGCTTGAAAACAGGGTAGGGCGGGGTTTTACACCCCGCCGCAATACCGGCGAGCATACACCCGTTTACGGCGGCATATAAAATGCCGCCCTACATATGAACAGACAGCAGCCTTTTCGGAGAAGATCGTCCTTCAGTCAGATGGGAGAACAGTAATTCGGACTTCGATCTATCCCAGCAACTCCAACGCAACCCGGCAATGAGTTTCCACTCCTAGGCGCAGCACGCCCTCGTTGAAGTTGAATTTGGGATTATGGACGGCGGGGAAACCTTCCCGCTTAACCCCCAGGGCGTAGTAGCACCCCTTTGCCCGTTGGAAATAGTAGGCCATATCCTCGCCCCCCATGGTCCTGGCCGGTTCAACCACATGTTCCGGCCCCACCACTTGCTCCGCGCACCGGCGAACGACCTCGGATACGGTATCGTCATTGACGGTAGGCGGAAAGCCCTTGACGAACGTGAGTTCGTAGTCCGCCCCCATGGCGGCGCATACCCCGCGAAGGACCGTGTGGAGCCGTTGCTCCCAGGACGCCCAGATCGCTTCGTTGAAGGTCCGCGTGGTTCCGCTGAGGGTGGCCTCCTGGGGGATAATGTTGAACGCGGCGCCCGCGTGAAAGCTCCCGATGCTCACAACGGCCGGTTCCAGAGGGTTCATATGGCGGCTGACGATGCGTTGAAGGGCCGAGACCACCTGGGTCCCCACCTCCAGGGCATCCACGCAGGCATGGGGCATGGCGCCGTGACCGCCCTTTCCGATGATCCTGATGTCAAAACGGTCCATTGCCGCCATGAACGGCCCGGCCCTGACGCCGATCGTCCCTTCCGGCACGTCCGGCCACACATGGCACCCGATGGCGTAATCGACCGTCGGATTTTCCATGACGCCCGCTTCGATCATGGGCCGGGCCCCGCCCGGACCCTCTTCCGCCGGCTGGAAAACGAATTTTACGTTTCCCCGGATATCGCCTCTGACCCTGTTCAGCACGGAGGCCGCCCCGAGGGCCATGGCCATATGGGCGTCGTGCCCGCAGGCATGCATCATGCCCTCGTGGACCGAGGCAAACGCCAGACCGGTTTCTTCGGCGATGGGCAGCGCATCCATGTCCGCCCTGATCATCACCGTCGGCCCGGATTTTCCGCCCTCCAGCAGCCCCACCAGGCCGGTCCCGGCAATCCCTGTTCGCACGGGGATGCCTTCCCTTTCTAAGTAGGCCTCCACAAAGGCCGATGTCTTCTTCTCCGCAAAGGCCATTTCCGGAATTCGGTGCAGGGCCCTGCGGGCATCCACGACCATCTGCGCGTATTCACCGACCAGCCGGCCGATATCCGGCATAAGTTCTCCTCTCCACGTCGCGCGCTACGAACGGGTGTCGTCCTCCTTGAACAATTCAATCATGAGGTTCAAATCCCCTTCCACCCGGTATTTCCCCTCCATGAACATCTGCTGACCGTCCGCCTTTCGGGTCATGATGTCCATCCACACACCGAAAGGGGTCGTAATGGCGATGTCCGGGTTGTCGCAGGTCCCCACCGTGGCTTTTACATTTCCCTTTTCGACGGCAAACCAGCATTGGCCTTCAACCTCGCCGGTAAACGTAAACTGCATGAGGACACGACCGTCGCCCGCGGCCTCCCGGTTGAGTCCATGGGGAAAGACCAGCATAAAGGTGTCCATGGAATACGGGCGGGGCACGATGCCCTTCTCGTCGAATTCCTTTGGGCTCACTTCTTCCGCGATGCAGGTTCGCCAGAACATATTGGCCAGGTCGGCGATCTGTTCGCGCTCGCAAATGGGCTGCGCAATTCGCGCCATGGTCTCCGGGGAGACTTCCCTGGTTTCCGCCAGTTCCCATCCCGCCCGTTTGGTCGCGTCCAGGATGTCATTGACAGTCTCCCGAAACAGGGGGGTGCTCATGGATTCGGCGGCGGGCCGATAGATTTCCGCCCAGATCTCCACGTCTTTGTGGAGGGTCCGGTGCAGATAGTCCGAAAAAACATCAAACTCAGTTAACTCGGGAAATCCGCAGACGGACAACCATACGGCCGGGGGCACCCTGTGTCTCAACGGATGGGTGGATTTTTCATCGCCCATCTCAATGAAGGGAAGGGCCGCCGGGAGGGTCCGCTCCTTGAATCGGCTCATGGCGCTGTTCATGGTGTGGTAGTAAAGGGGCGTGGCATAGACAACCAGGTCGGATTCCAGCCATTTCGGAAACAGTTCCCCGGACATGTCGTCCTTGTGGATGCATTTCCCGGGGGTCTTGGTCCAGCAGGTATAGCACCCGACGCAGTTGTTGATCTTTTTTTCGCGCAGGTTCACCACCTCCACCCGGGCGCCGGCATCGCGCATGCCTTCCACCAGGCGATCGAGCATCAGTTCCGTCTTGCTCCGCCCACCCGTCCGCGGGCTGGAGTTAAGCGCCAGTATGTTCATACCGGACTCCTTTAGTTAGTGGAATGAAAATTTCTCCGGCACATGGTCCGGCTCGCGAACCTCGATCATGGATATGGCCTCGTCCGGACAGGTCACCGCGCACACACCGCAACCCATGCACGCGTCCAGATCCACCACGGCCGTCTCATCCTCCATGGCGATGGCGTTGAAATAGCAGCGGTCCACGCAGGTCTCGCAGCCGCTGCATTCGTCCGCGTCGATCTCGGCGCGAAACCGGCTGGGGTCCACCACCCGGATGCCGTGTTTGATATGTTCGGGAAGAAACTGACAGCAGCAGCCGCAGCAATTACAGATGATATGATCCACGCTCCTCGCGTTGAACGTGGTATGAATGAGGCCCTCTTCTTCAAATTTTCGGCAGAGTTCCAGAGCCTCTTCCTTTGTCAGCTTTCTGCCCGTACCCCGGGCAATGGCGTACGAGGCTGCATTGTTCACCTGAATACAGGCCTCCAGGGTTTTGTCGCACTTGTGCGCTGTCAGGCGGCAGGTGCAGTTGGCCACGGCCAGTTCCCGCGAATTATTGATGATATCGGCAACATCCTCGAACCCCAGGACCTGCCCCTGGGCCTTCACGGTGATGCCCACCGGAATAATGCGCATGCCGGGCTTGGGGCTGATCTTCTCAATGGCCCTGGCCATGTCCGGCCATTCTTCTTCGGTCCATTCCTGCCACAGATCCAGAAACGGTTTCGGCGCATCGGGCCAGAGGATGGTGGCGTCGTGGAACTGGATGAAATCCCGGCCCATCCGATACTTGGGCGGGTCCGATTTAAAGGAGGGAAAAACCAGTCCCTTGATAAACAGGGTCTGGATCATGTCCTCGACCTCTTCCCTGGGGAAATCCAGTTTTTCGGAAAGCGTGGGCGCGTCCGCGGGCAGGTTAAGCAGCAGTTCCGCTTCCTTGTCGTCCGCGATCATGGAAAACAGGCGCGGGATGCGTTCCGATTCTCCGAGGCCGATCCTCGTGGCCAATTCCTTGTATTTCGGGTCCATGAGCGTTGTACCTCCTTTAGAGCAGTGGGTTAAAACGGGGAGTGCCGCAACCACCCGGGTTGCGGGAACAATTGGTTTACAGCTGAGATTGTCTTATACAAGAACAAGATCGTTTTTTCAAGAAATGGGGTGGAGGACGGAAGGCAGAGGGCGGAGGTCAGAAGACAGGTGTCCCGTCTTCGCTGCTTCGCAGCTACGCCGCGGCAAGCAGGTGTCAGGTGTCAGCGCCGCCTCTGGCCTGGGG
>JAFDKD010000337.1 GCA_019307165.1 Deltaproteobacteria bacterium
ACTGACACCTGAACACTGACACCTGAAACCTTATTCCCGCATTGGCATAGCCAGATAACTCTGACCCCCGCTGCACGGGATCTTCGACTGGCCCAGAGGACCAGGTTTTGCAGAGGGAATAAAGAAAGGGCATTCCACCAAAGATGGAATGCCCTTTTTTAAAATCGAAAATATTCAACTAGCCGACAGTAACGTCCACCGCCGCCGGACCTTTTTGGCCTTGCTCGATCTCAAAAGTGACTCGGTCGCCTTCGTTAAGGGACTTGAATCCGTCACCAGCGATGCCGGAAAAGTGGACAAATACGTCCGGACCATCTTCCTGCTCGATAAAGCCGTAGCCTTTGCTGCTGTTAAACCACTTGACAATTCCATTGGCCATTGCGACACCCTCCTTCCTTAAAAAATTCTCTCGGTTCCAAACTGCGGATCGCCACTTTGACAAATGGAATTTCCATCAGAACGAAACCGGCCCGCAGCTAAAACGGGCCCTTATTGAATGCATAGACAAGACTATCATTTTAGAATAAAGTCAAGCTAATTTTTTAATTTCCTGGTGCATAAGGCGTTTTTGGAACATTTTTCAGTCTCCGGTGGCCGGTTCCGGGTGAATCGCACATAACGCCGGCATCGGATGGCACAAATATAGGCGGACTACGCCGCGGCAGGCCCGGCTTTGCAGATGGAATAAAATGAAAGGAATATGTTTATGAAAAAAGTTGAGGCCATTATTAAGCCTTTCAGGTTGACCAGCGTCAAAGAGGCCCTTACCGCGCTGGGGGTTCATGGGATGACCGTCAGCGAAGTGAAGGGCTTCGGCCGCCAGCGGGGCCATAAAGAGGTGTACCGGGGCGCCGAGTACCAGGTGGATTTCGTCCCCAAGACCAAAATCGAGATCGTGGTCGATGCCGAAAGGGTGAAGGAAGTGGTTGCCGTGATCCAGGATACCGCCCGAACCGGGGAAATCGGCGACGGAAAGATTTTTGTCATGCCCGTGGAAGAAGCTATCCGCATTCGCACGGGTGAAGCGGGTGAGACCGCCCTCTAGCTATGAAGAAAAAGGCGCTCATATTCCAGAATTCCAAAGGCGACGGCCCCGGCATTTTTTCCGGTTTTCTGGAGGCCAAGGGATGGCATCGGCGGATTGTCCATCTGTATGGCGGCGAATCCATACCCGCTGACTGGAGCCGGTATGATTTTTTGATGATCATGGGCGGACCCATGGGTGTCTATGACGACCGGAAACACCCTTACCTCGGGGATGAAGTCAACGTTATCCGGCGGGCCCTTGAGCAGTCAAAGCCCGTCATCGGTCTCTGTCTGGGCGCCCAGCTCATGAGCCGGGCCCTGGGCGCCCGGGTGGTGAAGGCGTCCAGACAGGAAATCGGCTGGTATCCGATCGAAATGACGGCAGAGGGCGCGCGCGATCCGCTCCTGGCGTCCTTTTCGTCAAATCCGGTCCTGTTCCTGTGGCATGAAGACGGCTTTCTTTTGCCCAAGGGCGCGGTCCGGGTTGCCGGCACTCGGGAATGCCCCATTTTTTCAATTCATCTTCGAAACTTCAAATCTCCCCGACGAAACTGTCCGATAATCCATTCCCCTCCCCTGGCGGGAGGGGCTAGGGGAGGGGGAGAAGATAAAAGGATAAATTCCTTATTGGTCTGATCACCCCCACCCGGCCTCCCCCATTCAGGGGGAGGAGTTCTCTCATTAATTCGACGGTTCTTGGACAGCCTCCACCCGTTTTGTTGGAAAACTGAACCTAGCGACATTTTTAATTTGCTCAGCGGCTCAACTGATGAATAAGCGCCGCCCGCAACTCACTTGCCCGGGTATCGTCCTCCAGCTTCTGGCCGTCCAGGTCGCGGACGTAGAAAACGTCGGCGCTTTGGTCCACTTTGGTGCTGATCTTGGAAATTCGAATGTCGAGCCTTAAATCGAAGAGGGTTCGCGTAATATCATAAAGCAACCCTATACGATCATTTGCAAATACCTCGATAACGGTAAAAAAATCGGATGAGGTATTGTCCACGACCACCCTGGGAGGACGCAAGGGTCTGGAGGCCTCCAAAGAGAAAGCAGGGGCGGATTTTTCACCGAGCCGATAGGCAAGGGACAGTTTTCCGCCAAAGGTGTTCCGCAGGTCGTTTTTTACACGGTCCCACGTCTCGTCGGGATGAATGGGGTCGAGCGGGGCCGTGACCCGGAATACGTCGAGCGCGGTCCCGTCGCGCCAGGTGTAGATGTCCGCGGAAAGCACGTTGATATTGTTGAGAGACAGCACGCCGGCAAGATCCGAAAAAAGACCGGGCCTGTCATTGGCGATGAACGTGAGCTTCCAGCATCCTTCTGCTTCGTCTTCTTCGGCCGCCAGGTGAAACGCCGTCCGTTCGCCGCTTTTCAGCTTCTCCCCGAGGGGTTCGAGCCATTCCAGATGCCTTACAATGTCGCTTCCCGGCGTGTTCAGAAGATATCGCGGCGGCATCATGTCAATGGCGATCTCCAGTTTTCCCTTATCCATTCGGCCGGACATGGCGCTGCGTAACAGAAACTTGGTTGTTTCTGCCTTCTGGCTGGCATCCAGCGTGGCCAGTTCCTTGCCTTGGAGAATGTGAAGGGCCTTGAAAAAAAGTTCCTGAACCAGGTTGGCGATCCAGCCGTTCCAGGCCCGGGGACCGGTGGCGTTGGAATCGGCCCAGGTCAGCAGGTATAACATCTTCAACCGTTTTTCGTTGCCGATGAGGCGCGCGACCTGGACCACCAGCTTTTCGTCATTCAGGTCCCGGCGGGTGGCGGTTTCGGCCAGGAGGAGGTGATGGCCCACCAGAAAGAGTACGTCTTCGGCCTTTTTGTCGTCGTAGGCAAATCTGTCAAGGATCCGGCGCGCGATCTCAACACCCCGCCGGGCATGGCCCTCTCCCACTTTTCCGATATCATGAAGCAGGGCGGCCAGGAGCAGTGGCTCCGGGTCTTTCAGTTCGGAAAAAATGTCGCGGAGGATGAGGTCCGGCTGTCCGGCCAGCCGCCGCAGATTCTTTAAGGTTTCCAGGGAATGCCTGCCCACAGGGTACGTATGATAAGCATCGAATTGAACCCGATCCATGACGGCGCCGAACTCAGGTATGAACGAGTTCAGATATCCGGTTTCGAACATTTCGTCCAGGACGCCGGCGTTTTTCTTTGCGTTGAGCACGTCAAGAAGCAGTTGAACCGCCTCCGGGGAACGCTTGAATTCGGTATCCACCAGAAACGCGAATTCTTTGACCAGCCGGCGGGCCTCCAGAGAAAGCGGTCGGCCCATGGCCACGCTTTTCTCGAAGATCTTAGCCAGGAGCATCGGGGCTTTCAAAATACCGGTGGCGGTTTCAAAGTAAATGCTGCCTTTATGGAGAAGGAGACCGTCTGCGATTTTTTCAGGCTGAGATTCCTTTTTGCCATATCGTTTCCCGGGGACATAGGTATTGACAAATGAATGGTAAAGGGTCTTGAGGGTTGCCATGCAGGCATGAAGCTTTCCGAGGAAATGCTCCACCGCCATCAACCCGTCGCCATCCTCAAAACCGATGGCCTCGGCGATTTTTTCCTGATAGTCGAATCCCAGACGGTCATTCCTCCGGCCGGACAGATCATGGAGGCGATTTCGCGTCAGGAGAATGAATTCCAGGGCTTGCCGCAAATCCTGGTATTCGTCATGGGAGAGTTTTCCCAGGTATTCCAGATCTTCCGGGACCTGTGACTGGAAAAGCGCGCCGGAAAGCCAGAGCATGTGATGGTAGTCCCTCAGACCGCCGATGCCGTCTTTCAAATTGGGTTCCAGCTGATAGCTGGCGTCCCCGAACTGCGTCATCCGGGCGCCATACCGGTCCAGGAGCCAGTGGGTAAAGGCTCTCGGTTTTTTTTCAAGTACGCGGCTATGAAACGGCTCCGCCAAGGACAGGTAAAGGGGAGAGTCGCCGCAGATGAAGCGCATGTCCATCAGCGAAGTGAGCACTTCGAAATCATTTTTGGCCAGACGAAGACAGTCCTTGATGTTTCGGACGCCGTAGCCCAGATCGAGCCCCAAGTCCCACAGGGGGAGGAAGATTTCGTGGGCCAGCTCCTTGGCCTGCGGAGGTATCTGTCCGCCGAACAGGATGAACATGTCAATGTCGGAATGAAGGCACAATTCCTTTCGGCCGTATCCGCCCACGGCCACGAAGGCAAATGGCTTCTTTTTCCGAAAGAGCGTCCGCCCCGCCTCGCTGTCTTCCAGGCTTCGCCTGAAATACTGGTCCATGAGCCGCGTGTATTCGTCCGTAAAGGCAGCGGCGAGTTCGCGGGAAGCGAAACGCGAGACCAGGGTGTCTCTTGATGTTTTCAGTTCTTCAAATGCAGCGTTCATTTTGGATTGGTTCGTATTCAGTTTCAAACCAGTGGAAAGTAAAGATCCGGGCCCATTGGACCCGGCTTCGCTAAAGGACAGCTACGCCGCGGCACGCCCGGCTTTGAGGCCGCCCCCATAGGGGGCCGGAAAGATAGGCTGAGGTTAAGGCTAAGGTTAAGAAACAAATTAAATCCCTTTTCCTCTTTCTCTCAACCTCAACCTGAACCTCAACCTGGCGAAGCCACGGTCCGCATTTCCGCTATGGCATAGCCAATAAACATGACCACGCCCACAGGACGTG
>JAFDKD010000027.1 GCA_019307165.1 Deltaproteobacteria bacterium
AAAGGGCGGCCTTTTGGGACGCCCCCGATATCCGCGGTGTGCCGGGTCGCATTGGGCGGTCATGAAATCCGATTGCGAAGCCCCGTGGTCTGCCGAGAGGCATTTCCAGGGGGATTCAGGGAACTTCCTCCAGCCGTTATTCCACCTATAGCGCTTCAGCCAAAAACCGACAGGATCTTTTTACAGGCCGGGGGTGAAAGGCAACTCCTGGAGTTGCAGGTGATTATCCGCAACAATAGCAGTCAGGCCTGGGAAGGCCGTGTGGAACTCATTGCGCCGTCCGGGTGGGTTGTTTCCCCGAACGCGACGACGGTGACCCTCGATGCCCCCGGAGAGACAAAGACCGTTCGTCATGAGGCCCGCATTCCCGCGGATCAGCCTGCGGGCCATTACACATTGGCGTACCATATATGCTGCGGGGACCGGGATTACGGGGTGGCGGTCACACCTATCCGTCAGGGCGCGCCCGGCCTTGGCGGTTTGACGGACAGCGCCAATTGCATCAGGGAGGAATTCATCCTCACGCCTGCCCAAGTGGACGTCCACATCATTGACGCCATTTTTGTTCAGGGCCTGAAATATGCGTACATACAGGGTGCTGATGAAGAGGTTCGCGATGTGTTGAGCAGTTTCGACATTGAATTTCATCTTGTTACGGACGAGGAAATGGGCTCTCTGGACCTGGCGTCTTTCGACGGGATCATCACCGGCCCCAACGCGTACCTGGTTAGGGGAGAATTGCGGAAGTACGCCGGGCGTTTTCTGGAATACGTTCACGGTGGCGGCACCCTTATTGTACAGTATCAGGGATACGGGTATGAAGGCCGGGATTTTACACCCTACCCATTCCGCTACAGCCAACCCCATGATCGGGTAACTCACGAAGATGCGCCGGTTACGATGCTCGAACCGGACCATTTCCTGTTCAGGCTGCCCAATGCCATCCAGCCTGAGGACTTCGACGGCTGGGTCCGTGACCGTGGCCTGTATTTTTTTGGCGAGTGGGACAAGCGGTACCGGACACTTTTGTCTTGCGCCGATCCAGGGGAAACACCCCATGAAGGCGGTATGGTTGAATGCTATTACGGGCAGGGCACGTTTCTCTACACGGGGTATTCCTTTTTCCGGCAGCTGGCCGCAGGCGTATCCGGGGCCCTTCGCCTGTGTGCCAATATACTGGCCCTGCCCGAGGCCCGTATTCTTGAACGGATTGATTTTCTCAAGAAAATCTCTCTTTTTTCAAGGTTGACGGACGATCAGCTGGATGCGGTGGCAAGGATCATGACCGAGCAATGGATTGAAGATGGGGGATTCATTTGCCGGGAAGGCGATCTGGGCGATGAGTTATACGTGGTCTATCGGGGTGAGGTGAAAGTGCTAAAGGGATCCGGAGGCCGGGAGAAATGTTTGGCCGTTACTCGCCGGGGTGACTGCCTGGGGGAAATCGCCGTTCTGGGCGATGTCCCTCGTACGGCCTCTCTTAGGGCCGGCGGAGACGTGCAACTCCTGATTATCAAGGGCCCCGATTTTCTCAACCTACTCAGGGAGAACCCCGACATGTCCATACAGATGATCAAACTTCTGGTGAACCGGCTCGTGTCACAGGGAAGGGAGGGCGCATGAAAATAGGCATCTTGTGCCACTCGAGTACTGGCGGGAGTTCACACATCGCCATAAGTCTGTCCGGTGAATTGGCGAGGCGCGGGCACGAGATCCATCTTTTTACTTATGAACCGGCCTTCAAGACGTGGCGCATCGCCCCTGAAGTGGCCGTGCATTCGGTTCCCCTGGGAATTAACGGTAAGCGACAGCCCGGAAGCCTTTACATGGACTGGCCGTCTCCCACATTTGCGTCCATGGCTCAAGAAATCTATAGAGTCGTTAAGGAGAGCGGCCTGGATGTCGTCCATTTTCATTACGCACTTCCCTTTGCATTCCTTGCAGCGGAGCTCAAGGGCACATTGGGTGAAGGTTCTCCGATACTTGTGGGGACATTACACGGGTCGGACGTGAGCTTGTTTGGGCGGGATCCCGAGAGGAGACCCATGCTGTGTCGAGCGCTTTCCAGGATGGATGCGTTGACCACGGTTTCATCGGATCATGCTCGGCTCGCAGCCACGATATTCGATCTCGACAAGCCGCCTCGCGTCATACCCAACTTTGTGGACCTCAACGAGTTCAGGCCGAGGAGTGGCACGGAGGCAGATGCCAAGAAAGACACGGTTCCCCATCAGCGGGAAGCCGGCGTTGCCGGAAAAAAGGCAATCGTCCACATTTCAAATTTTAGGCCGGTAAAAGACGTGTGCAGAGTCGCACGCATCTTTCTTGAAATCAGAAAGGACATCGCCGCCGAATTATGGCTGGTCGGGCAAGGAGAAGATATGGGTCGGGTGTGCAATTTCCTCTCAGAGAAAGGGGCGGACGGGGATGTCCGCCTCTTCGGTTTTCATCAGAAAGTCGCCCCGATTCTGGCTGCGGCGGACCTGCTGTTGATGGCCAGTCTTGAGGAAAGTTTTTGTCTGGTGGCACTGGAGGCCATGGCGTGCGGCGTGCCGGTCTTGTCAACGCGTGTTGGGGGGATCCCCGAGATTGTGGCCCACGGCAAAACGGGGTATCTTTACCGGCCAGGCGACCACCATGCCGCCGCTGAATTCGGACTTGATCTGTTAACCGATCCTGAAAAACGGAAGTATATGGGCATGGAAGGGGTCAAGCGGGCCCGTGATTTCGACATCAATAAGGTTGTTACAGTCTACGAGCGTTTATATCGAGAACAGGTCGGCGTCTCATGCGGTCCGCCCGGCTACGGCAGGATTTACGCGGCCGCCTGAAGCCATCGGGCCGAACTCCTTTTGGCCCGCAGTAAAAAGGACCTGCGAGCGCTCTCCCTGGAGGCAATGCAATGGTTCGACGCAGTAATAGCCCGGAAGATAAACCAGTCATTTTGGATGAATTGAGACCTGAGGCTTTTTTTGAATATGGCCGGGGTCCGTTACAAAACCTTTTTGGAGGCGTGACCCAGGTCTGGGAGGCGGTGGACGCATTAAAAGCATTCATCGAAGGTACAATCGTGCCGGAGGTGCTGGGTGAGGTGGAAAGCGGGGCATGGCTGGAAAAAGGCGCGGTCAGACTGGAAAAAGGCAGCCGGGTGGAGCGCGGGGCAGTGGTTCGCGGCCCGACCATCATCGGCAGGGATACCGTGGTAAGGAGCGGCGCGTACATCCGGGGGCATGTGATGGTAGGGGAAGGGTGCCTCATAGGGCATGGAACGGAAATCCGGCAGACCCTTGTCCTGAATCGGACGAACATCCCCCATTTGAACTGTTTTTTTACATCCATTGTGGGCAACGGGGTAAAAATCGGCGGATGCACCCATACCGCAAATATGCGCCTCAGCGGGAAGGAAGTGGTCATCCGGGCGGAAGTGGAAGGCCGGGAGCAAGCCATTCCCACCGGTCAAACGCTTTTCGGGGCGATTATCGGCGACGAATCCTCGATCGGCGGCGTTTCGCTGCTGCAGCCGGGAACCCTGATCGGCAGGCGATGCCTCATATTTCCGCAATGCAGTGTCTCCGGATACATCCCGGAAAATTCCGTGGTGCGACCCAAAACGGCCCAGTTCGAGGTAATGCCGCGCGACAAAACGGACCCCTAGCACGGCCATACGAAATCCATGGCGAACGAGGTAGACATACTGGTGTTTTCCCCCCATCCGGATGACGCGGAACTGGGGTGCGGAGGCAGCCTGATACTTGCGGCCGAAAGCGGGCGGAGCGTCGCCATTGTCGATATGACCGAAGGCGAGCGATCCAGCAGGGGTGAGGCGGATAAAAGGAAAAATGAGAAAAAGACGGCCACCCGGTTGCTGGGTATCGCCGAACGCGTTTCGCTCGGCCTGCCGGATACGGAGATCGGCAGGGAGCAAAGCCACCGTCTGGCCGTCATCGGCGTCATTCGGACCATGAGGCCCCGAATGGTGCTGGCGCCCTATCGGCGAGATCGGCATCCGGACCATGCAGCCGCCGGAAAGTTGGTCAAGGAGGCTGTCTTCTATTCGGGTGTCGGCACAATGGGGGATGGGTTTCCATACCGGCCTGAGAGGGTTTTTTACTACATGATTCACGAACCTTTCTCTCCTTCATTTGTCATGGATATTACCTCCGTGTGGGATCGAAAAATGAAAGTCATTCAGGCCTACGGGAGTCAGCTGCAGAACAAAGGTATCGGTGTGGAGACAGCCATCAGCCGTCCGGAATTCATGCGGGCTGTCGAGGCTCGATCCGTTTGCTTTGGCGCCATGATCGGGGCAGCGTATGGGGAACCTTTTCTGATTTCCGGCCCGGTACCTTTAACCGAATTTCCCGGCATGCGTTCGTGGAAAGGTAAACGCCGAAACCTGCCTGCCTACAGTATGTTTCTATAGAAAAGTATTGTCAAAACCTCAAAAAAGAGATACAAGCCAGTGCCTGTGATGGGGGCGGACCCCGCGCCCCATTGCCGCACGTCTTTTTGGATGGAAACTAACCCAATTCAGGGGGGGACGCGGGATGAATACGTACCGGGACTATTTTTTGTGTGACAACTGCCAGGGAAAGGACTTCAGGCTGGTGTACAGTTTTTCTCTGCGCTTCCACGGCGTCAATTTTTCCGACGACTTGATCTACGACGAACTGGCCGAAGAGACCTATCAGTGCACCGGCTGCGAAAAGGTATTCAGACGCGAGAACATAGAGGAAGGGTTGATGGAAATCAAGAAGCAGCGAAAGGAGAAAGGCCCGGCGTAAGGCCCGGAGACCGCCCCGGCTCGATACAACCGGAACGTTTCCGGGAGCAAGCTAAAGGCTGATCTCATATTGTTCCAGATGAAAGTCCTGTTTGGCGATTACCGTGATGCGCTTATTAATCCTCTTTTCCAGGTCCATGACCGATTCCTGCTCTTCTTCCCTCAACACGGTTTCCACTTCCGGATTGACCAGCACATAGGCGTGGCCCTGCTCATTACCGCCGGCGCACTCCCGTTCCAGGTCCCTGAAAATTTCATAACAAATGGTACGTTTGGATTTTAAGGTGCCTTTGCCTTCGCAATAGAAACAGGGCTCTGCGAGTAACCGGTTCAGGTTGGTCCGGGTCCTTTTCCGGGTCATCTCGATAAGGCCCAGATCCGACATGCGGAGGATGTTGGTCTTCGCCTTATCCTTGTTCATGGCCTCTTTCAACGCCATAAATACCCGTTCCCGATTGGACTTCCGTTCCATGTCGATAAAGTCGATGACGATGAGACCGCCGATGTTTCGAAACCGCAGCTGATAGGCGATCTCCTTGACCGCTTCCATGTTGGTTTTGAAGATGGTTTCCTCCAGATTGCGCTTGCCCACATAGCTGCCGGTGTTGACATCTATGGACGTCAGCGCTTCGGTCATTTCGATCACGATGTAGCCCCCGGACTTCAGCCATACCTTGTTGCCAAGGGTTCGTGAAATCTCCATTTCGATCCCAAAGGCATCAAAAATCGGGTCGCTGCCTTCATAGAGTTCCACGGAGTATTCCAGCTTGGGAGCAAAGGTCTTGATGAACTCCACGATGTTTTCGTGTTCCTCATTGGAATCGATCACCAGTCGATCGACTTCACGGGTGAAAAGGTCCCGAACCGAGCGCAGGGATATGGACAGATCCTTGTATAGAGGTCGCGTGGGCGCCCCCTTATCCGCTTTTGCCTGGATGTTGGACCAGAGCTTGAGAAGAAAGTCCATCTCCGATTTCAACTTTTCCTTGGATGCCCCTTCGCTCACCGTCCTCGCGATAAAACCTATAGGCTCCGGCCGAATTTCCTGAATGATCTCCCTGAGTCGGTCTCGCTCCTCTTTGTCTTCTATTCGTCTGGATATGCCGATGTGGTTGACGGTCGGCATGAGGACGAGATGCCTGCCCGGGAGGGAAATATGGGACGTAAGCCGGGCGCCTTTGTTTCCAATGGGCTCCTTGGCAACCTGCACGGTAATGACCTGCCCCTCGTGAAGCAGGTCTTCGATCTGAAAGGAGATATCCTTAAGCGCGTCGGGTTTCGCGGCTTCCACGTCGGCGTCGTCGTTGTTTTCCGCCTCCTCAAGGTTGTTTTGGAGCATCAGCTTTTCAAGGTCCAGGAAATCCTTGTAGACGTCCGATACGTAAAGAAAGGCGGTCCTTTCGAGATCGATGTCCACGAACGCGGCCTGCATGCCCGGGAGCACGCGCACGATAATGCCTCTATAAATGTTGCCGATGAGTTCCTGTCCGGTGTTGCGCTGAATGTGAAGTTCGACGACGGACCCGTTCTCCACCAGCGCCACCCGCGTCTCATATGGCCGGGCATTGATGATAAGTTCGTTGCTCATATCGCCTCTCCTTCACTTTAGAACCTGTCTGGTTTTGAGTACCGCCATATTCGACATGTGACTGTCGGTCAAGCCAAAAACGGCCTTTACAATTTCAGCCGGCTTCAATTCCGGTCCCGTCGTGTGCCTGACAACCATGCCGATTTCATTTGCAGAGGCCAGGGTCATGGACTTGACCAGCTGCCGGACATCCACCGTTTTTTCTCCTTTTCGAGTAAGCTTTTTTACGGGAAACGAATCGGCGTCAAGGAAGCGGGCCAGTTCAGACGCCCTCAATTGTATCCCATTCGTAGTAATGATGAAATGGCTTTCCGTCAATTTCGATTTTTTTTCTCCCGGCGCAATGGTCTCCGCGGAAGTGATTCGAATGCCCGATGGGAGTTGCTCATTGACGCGCTTCACAAACGCGCCCTGATCGCGATCCCTGAAAATCGCTATATCCACCGATTCATGCAAACTCTCAACGCCCACCGGAAGGGCGTTGACAAAGGACAACTTGGGCATGGGGTGGAATCCCTCGGAGTAGACGAGACGGATATCCGCCCTTTTCATGGCGCGCAGGAAGACCGTGGCGAGTTCCAGGTGACTCAAGTGCCTGGCCTTGTCCACCTTGGTAAAGGTAAGCCGGAGCCGGAGCGTCATATCCTCGACCGGTTTCGCAGACGTGACCTCCATGCCCTCGAGCGCCCCATCTCCCGTGTAAAGGACCGGGTCGAGTGTCCGGTGATCGCAGACCCCGCATTCCAGGCACGTCTCCCTGCAATCGGGCGTGAATTGTCCGTTTTTCGCCCGTTCCCACTCGGCCCTTAAAAATTGTTTCGATACGCCGGTTTGGATATGATCCCATGGAAGTGTCTCTTCCGGGGTCCGTTGCCTCATGAAGTCACGGTCGGGGTCGATGCCGGAACGGCCGAAGGCCTCCATCCATGTTTCCAGATGAAACCGTTCGCCCCAGGCATCGAACCTGGCGCCTCTTTTCCAGGCCGTTACAATGACATTTGAAAGCCTTCTGTCCCCCCGGGCGAAAATGCCTTCAAGCCAGCTGATTTCCGGCTGATTCCATTTGACATGCACGCGGGTTTTTTTGAGTTCGTCCCGTATGAATCGGATGCGGGTGCGGCTTTCGGACAAAGGGAGCTGCGGCGCCCAAACGAACGGCGTGTGCGCCTTGGGTACAAAGGTGGCGACGCTGATGTTGAGTTTGTACCGTTTGCCCCGGCCACCGGATAGCCGAACGACCTCCCGGGCAAGGCGGGCAATTTCATCGACATCCGCCATCTCTTCAAATGGAAGCCCGATCATGAAATACAGCTTGAGCAGGTTCCACCCCGCATCATACACCGTGCGGGCCGTGGCCAGGATGTCTTCGCGGGTAATTCCCTTGTTGATGATTCGCCTCAATCGTTCGCTCCCGGCCTCGGGGGCCAATGTAAACCCCGTCTTCCTTACCCGCTTAATCTGCCGAATCAGGGCGGCGCTCAGGCTGTCAACCCTCAGTGAGGGCAGGCTGACGGCGACTCGGTCCATGCTTTGCCGATCCATGAGGGCGCAAAGGAGCGACTCGATGCAACTGTAGTCACCCGAACTCAACGAGAGCAGGCCAAGCTCATCGTATCCCGTCAGACGAAGGGCCTCCGCGGCAATGTCCACGATCGATTCCGGGCTTCTCTCCCGCACCGGGCGGTAGATCATGCCCGCCTGACAAAAACGGCATCCCCTCGTACACCCCCGGGAGATTTCGACGGTCATGCGGTCATGAACCAATTCGGTAAACGGGACCACCTGTCGCATGGGAAACGGGGAGTCGGCCAGGTCCGCCAAAACGGCTTTTCGTACATGCGTGTAATCCGGGTAGCGCGGCTCTACGGCGTCAATTTTTCCATCCGCCCGATAACGGACGGAAAAATAAGAAGGCACGTAAACGCCTTCCACCCCGCGCAGCCGCTGGAGCAATTCCTGTCGATCGCGCAACTTTGCACGCTTGGCATTCCGTACGATGCGGCAAACTTCGAGAAGGGCCGCTTCGCCGTCCCCGATTACAAATAGATCGACAAACTCGGCCATGGGCTCCGGGTTGAAGCAGGCGGGGCCCCCTGCCACGATCAGGGGCGCCGAAGCATCCCGCTCCGAGGAGTACAGGGGGATCCCGGCCAGGTCCAGCATGTTGAGCACATTGGTGTAGCAGAGTTCGTGCTGCAGGCTGAAACCCACCAAATCGAAACGGGCGAGGGGCTTGTCCGATTCCAGGGCCGTGAGCGGAAGGCTATGGCGCCGGAGTTCTTCCTCCAGGTCGATCCATGGGGCGAAGACCCTTTCCGCCCATATCCACGGTTCGGCATTGAGGACGTGATAAAGGATTTTCATTCCGAAGTGGGACATGCCCACCTCGTATACATCCGGAAATGCCAGCGCCACGGACACATCCACCGTATCGGGGTCCTTTCGCACGGCATTGATTTCCCCCCCCATGTAACGGCTGGGGCGGTTGATGGACGGAAACCAGTCGGCATCGATGACGGACATGCACGCCTCAGGGTGAAAAAATTGGGATTCGTATATGGGATAGTTGCAAGATGCCTTAACGTTATCACGTTCTCGCAAAGACGGGAATAAAAAGGTTTGATTCCTTGTAGAAATCCATGCCCTATTCCGCATGGCGGAATCTTCGATTAGGAGGGAATTCTTTCGTTCGAAACCGAATTTACGAGACACCACACTAGGCGGAATCTGAACGCCCGGTTCGTGAGTTCAGGGGCAGGTGAAACGTGATCATGGCCCCGCCGTCGGGGTGGTTTTCTCCTCGTATTTCCCCATGGAAGCCCTCTATGATGCCTTTGGCAATGGCGAGGCCCAGGCCGGACCCTTCCGTTTTGGTCGTGAAAAACGGTGTGAATACCCTGCTCAGTTCCCTTTCGCCAAAGCCTTCCCCCGTATCCCGCACGACCACTTTCACGCTTTTTTCTCCGGACGGTCCCCCTTCGGGCCCCAGGTCCGTCATGACGCTCAATGTGCCGCCCATGGGCATGGCTTCGCAGGCATTCAGGAAAAGGTTCCACAATACCTGCTTCAGCTGTTCGGGGTCCGATTCCAGCTGTATGGATCGGGGAAAATCGGTCGATACAACGATCTTTTTGCTCCAGTGGGCACTGTTTTTAAAGAGTTCAAGGGAGTCGAGAATCAGATTGTTCAGATCGACATGTTCCGCCAGGGGCTTATTGTTTTTTGCAAACAGCTGAAAGTCCTTTATCAGCCTGTTCAGTCGATCGATTTCAGTAATGACGATATCCATAAGGCGGGCGTTGACATCGTTCGGTTCCGCGCTGTCCTTCAGCAATTGAATGGAGCCGCTGATTGAAGCCATCGGGTTTCTGATTTCATGCGCCATTGCCGCCGAAAGCTCGCCCATCAGGGCCAGTTTTTCGATCCGTTTCATCTCCGCTTCGATCTTCGTGATTTTCGTCATATCCTGAAAGACGAGGACGTGCCCCAGCCGGTCCTCGAAATTGAGCGCCAGGGGCGAGATGGAGAGCCGCAGATGCCGCTTTTCCCCGCTCTTCCCGACATAGGAAAGGTTGACGACGGCGGGGGCATTTTCAACGGTCTCGTCGGAGACCTTGAGACCCCCGTTTAAATGCGGCGCGAGAAAGGGTAACGGCTGTTCAACGGCCCGCCCCCTCACATCCACCGCGGACAATCCGAAGATGTTCTCCGCGGCCGGATTGAAAAGCATGATTTTGCCGTCTGCGTCCAACGCGACCAGGCCGGAAGAGATACTATTGATGATGTTTTCGTTCAGTACTTCCAGTACGTCGATATCTTCCTGCTTGGCTTCCAGTTCTACGCGGCTTTTTCGAATTTGTTCCGAAAGATAGCTGCTGAGGTAGGCCACCAGGTAGAAGGCAAGGATGTGGACCGCGAACAGGTTGAATACTTGAAAACCGGCAAAACCGTCCCCGTAGAGACTCCGGCTTCCCAGAGGATGAATGATCTGAAAATAATGGAGGTCGAGCAGCAGACCGTAAAAAATGCTGGCGGCCGTCGCCGTGAGGATGCCGCCCTTTCGATACAGAATGATACTGCCGTTGATGATGACCAACATGTAGAGGAACGAAAAGAAGCTTTCGACCCCTCCCGTGGTATATATGATTGCCGTAACCAGCAAGGCATCGATCAGTATCTGGACATAGGCGAACCAGGTCAGGTTCTTTGCGTATTTAAAAATGACGGAATATACGAGGGTCAGAAAATAGACGCACGCGATGAGCAGGTAGTGAGCGGTCTGGATGTGCCCGAAATAAACCTGCGTCTCGCGTGCCAGTATGATGATGGAAATTCCCAGGAGGAGGGATACGAAGAGGCACCTGAAAAACATCAGTTTTTGAAGGCGGCCGGATAGATCGTCCCGGGTAGTTTTGAATTTAAACCATGTCAAAAGGCGCCCTGTTGAAGCGTTTCAATGTACTATGTGGCGATAACGCCCGCCAGTTTAAATATGGGCAGATACATGGAGATGATCATTCCGCCGACGGCCCCGCCCAGGAAAAGCATGAGCAGCGGTTCCAGCATGGTGGTCAGCGTGTCAACTGCCGCGTCCACTTCGTCATCGTAAAACTCGGCTATTTTTTCAAGCATGGTGTCGAGGGCGCCGGTTGCCTCGCCCACGGCAATCATCTGGACGACCATGGGAGGGAAAATATTGTTTTCCGACAAGGGTTCGGCTATGGTCTGACCCTCGGCGATGCTGGCTCTGACTTCGTAGATGACCTCTTCGAGCACCACGTTCCCCGATGTCTTGGCCGTGATATCCAGGGCGTTTAAAATGGGAACGCCGCTGGTGATCATGGTCCCCAGCGTGCGGGTGAATCTGGCGATGGCTACTTTTATAAGCAGGGGCCCGAAAATAGGAAGCTTCAACACGAGGGTGTCTGTCTGTTTTCGGCCCCTGACGGTCCCGCGGTACCAGCGAAAAAACACCACAAGAGCACCGAGTCCCAATAACGCCCAATGGACATTTCCTTTCATGAAGCGGCTTAACCACACGACCACTTGGGTCGGCACCGGAAGGGCGGCGCCGGCCCCCCTGAAAAGCTCTTCAAAGACCGGAATGACAAAAATCAGAATGACGGCAATAACCAATATGGCGACGATCAGCACGATGATGGGGTATGTCATTGCGCCCTTGATTTTTTTTCTGAGCTTTTCGATCTTCTCCATGTAATCGGCCAGCCGCCGCATGATGGTGTCCAGTATGCCGCCCACCTCGCCTGCATCCACAAGGTTTACAAAAAGCGAGTCGAATATTTTGGGGCTCTTTTTGAGGCCCTCGGCCAGACTGGACCCGCTTTCCACATCCTTGGTGACCTGCTTGAGCGTGGTTTTGAGTGTCTTGTTCTCAGTCTGCTGGCTGAGGATGGTAAGACCCTGGAGCAAAGGCAGACCCGCGTCTATCATGGTGGAAAACTGCCTTGTGAAAATGACCAGATCTTTGGGTTTGACCTTCGGCTGGAGAAATGCGACGTTTTCGAAGAGGTCCCTTGGTTTTTCCTTGATTTTCTTGACGGTGAGGTTGCGGCGTTTGAGTTGAAAATTGGCAATCCGCTCATTGGCGGCCTCTAACTCGCCCTTGACGGTGCGGCCTCTACGGCTTACCGCGACCCACTTGTAGACAGGCATAAATACCCTCCTCAGACACGGACCGGACCAAGAAAAGGGCGTTTCCCGCAACCCTGCTGAAACGGCAACGCCTTTCTTTACGTGGCACAAAGGCGTCGCGACTGCTCAGCGAACAAATTTTCGATAACCCGGCGATCCTGGCCATGCGGCTGTAGATCCGTGGCTTTGCGTCGGCGCCTTTCGGCGACTTTGCCCTTATCGTTTTCTGTCATTTGTGTACACAGAGTATAATAGATGTAATATTTTGTCAACTTATTTTTAGAAATTAACTTAATTTATATTATTTTAGAGGCAATCTCGCGTTTCGGGTTGCGCGTTGCGCGTTTCGGGTTGCGCGTTTCGGGTTGCAAAAAACGTTATCCTCCGGGTTGACCGGGGGATCCAGGTCGAAGGTTCAAAGTTCAGGGTTGCGGGTTTCGAGCTGACTTTGTCAGCAGTTCCTTGTGCTTAGTTCCTTGTTCTTTGTTCCTTCGACATTCCTTGTTCGCTATTCATTATTCGATATTCTCTCTTGCAAACTCCGAATTCCGCATCTTGCCGCGGCGTCTTGTCACGGCGTAGCCGATAGGCGAAGACGGAAGCTGTCCTTTAGTGAAGCCGGGTCCGAAATCCCACTTCCAAATTCCTCCGTTCCCCAGTTCTCTTGTGAATTATTGTGCTTGACAAAAGGGCCAATGAAAATGCTATATGAGTTCTTTGAAAAATGCCGGATCATGTTCCGGACGATCGATAACCAAAGACGAGGAGGTACGCGACGGGGACGAGGTGATCGTACTGGAAGCCATGAAGATGGAACTTCCCATTGTGGCGGAAGCATCCGGCACCGTTAAGGAGATCAAATGCGCACAGGGCGATGCCGTGGAGGCCGATGCCGTGCTGCTGGTCCTGGAATAAAGGCGCTTTTTCGGCCGGTGAAGATTTAAACACCGTCAACGGTGACACTCTCGGAGATTTCCTGCATGGACATAGAAGCCAAGATCAAGGAACTGGAAAAAAGGAACCTCGATGCGGAGCAAGGCGGCGGACCCAAGCGTATTGAACAACAGCACGCGAAAGGGAAGCTGACGGCCAGGGAACGGGTCGATTACCTCCTGGATAAAGGCAGCTTTGAGGAGGTGGATAAGTTTGTGGTTCACCGCTGCCATGATTTCGGAATGGAGAAAGCCAAGATTCCGGGCGACGGGGTGGTCACCGGATATGGCATGATCAACGGCCGTAAGGTCTTTCTTTTTGCGCAGGATTTTACGGTCTTCGGCGGGTCCCTGAGCGGCCCGTTCGGCGAGAAGGTATGCAAGATCATGGATCTGGCCCTGAAAAACGGGGCGCCGGTGATCGGGCTTAACGATTCGGGCGGCGCCAGGATCCAGGAAGGAGTCACGAGCCTGGGCAGCTACGGGGAGATATTCAAGCGCAATGTCTGGAGTTCCGGCGTGGTCCCCCAAATTTCCGTCATCATGGGGCCCTGCGCGGGAGGGGCCGTTTACTCGCCCGCCCTGACCGACTTCATTCTCATGGTGAAAAAGACCAGCAACATGTTCATCACCGGTCCCCAGGTCATCAAATCGGTGACTTCCGAAGAGGTGACAGCGGAGGCGTTGGGCGGCGCCATGACTCAGAATAGCAAGAGCGGTGTGGCCCATTTTGCGGAGGATTCCGATAAGGCCGCATTGGACCGGGTCAAGGAGATTCTGAGCTATCTTCCTCAGAATTATCGCGAGTTGCCCCCGCGGGTGGAATGCACCGACGACCCCAACCGGACAGACCCGGACCTCAAAACGATAATTCCAGCCAATCCCCGCCTGCCTTACGACATGAAGGCCATTATCCACTCGGTACTGGACAACAACGAATTTCTGGAAATCCACCGGCATTTTGCCGCCAACATGATCGTGGGTTTCGGACGTCTGAACGGGATGTCGGTGGGGATCGTGGCCAATCAACCGCGCGTCCTGGCCGGCTGTCTGGACTGCGATGCATCCGTCAAGTGCGCGCGCTTCGTGCGGACCTGCGATGCATTCAACCTTCCCGTGATCACCTTTGTGGATGTGCCCGGCTATCTGCCCGGCGTCAACCAGGAATATGGGGGCATCATCAAGCACGGCGCCAAGATCATCTACGCCTATTCCGAGGCCACCGTGCCCAAGGTCACGTGCGTCACGAGAAAGGCTTACGGCGGCGCCTACATTGCCATGTCGGGCAAACACCTGGGCGCGGATATCAACTATGCCTATCCGACGGCGGAGATCGCGGTGATGGGCCCGGACGGGGCGGCCAATATTATTTTCAAGAAGGAAATCGCCGAGGCGGACGATTCCGAGGCCACCAGGGCCCGGTTGGTGGACGAGTACCGGGACAATTTCGCCAGCCCCTTCAGGGCGGCGGAACTGGGGTACATCGATCGCATCATCTTTCCGGAAAACACCCGGCCGAGACTCATCAAGGCCTTGACCATGCTTCAGGACAAGGTCGACGCCATTCCGGAGAGACGGCACGGGAACGTGCCGCTGTAGAAACCGGAAGCCGGCCCTTTTGGCTTGAAAAAAATAAAAGCCCTTCCTCGGTTAGAGGTTAGACCCGGCTTCGCTAAAGGGCAGCTACGCCGCGGCAAGGGATCGCTTCGCTTGAGGTTGGAGGCGATTTAGGTGTCAGGTGTCAGGAGAGCGAATAGCCTTTTGCCGCTGCTTTATGAAATCCTTCAACTGATTATTGGTTCCTGACCTCTGTCCTCCGCCTTCTGCCCTCCGACCGCCAAGATAAGGGCATTAGATATTGAACATTGAAGATTGAAAATTGAGCCTCTTTTCTCCGTCATCCCCCGCCCAAAAACGGCGGGATAACCGATTCGCGCCCCCCTCTCTGTCGTCCCCGCATGAATTTGGCGGGGACCCAGCATCATATCAAATCAAAATACAAATCCTTCCATTCAGGTTCTCTGGATTCCCGC
>JAFDKD010000338.1 GCA_019307165.1 Deltaproteobacteria bacterium
AAGAAGGCGGAGAAAAGCGGGATAAGCCCAAAACCATAGAGATATTCACGAGACAGTCAACAACGGGCGTCAGAATTTGGCGCCCGTTGTTTTTGATAACGGAATAGATAATTACGCATTGCGGCGCAACTTTTTGGAAACTGGGATCGGGTATCCGACCTGCGTATTCTGCTATGGTTCAGGACTTATCAAGTCTTCAAAAATTTGAGGCCGGCAAACCAAAGCTGCAATTTCAGTGCGATTTCCGATAGATGGGTTCCTGGCAAGCAGGCACAACCCGAAGGGCCTCAGAACGAACCCCAATATGTGGGACTCGGGCCTAAATTGACACAAGGCCACGCCTCACATATACTCCATCGCATTAAAAGCTAGAAACCTACCCTTTTTTTCAAACTTGACCTGCCCCTAATTCTGGAGGGCATATGCAGGTAGAAGCTGGTGAAGTAATGTTTGAAATATTCTCTCAAACAGACAACAAGAAATTTTATGCATCTCCGAACAGCACAATATTAGAAGCCATAACCAAAGCCAATATCGACCACATCCATGTCTGTGGTGGTAATGCCCGCTGTACAACCTGCCGGGTCTATATCATG
The DNA here is from genome assembly GCA_019307165.1 of Deltaproteobacteria bacterium. GTDB lineage: Bacteria > Desulfobacterota > DSM-4660 > Desulfatiglandales > Desulfatiglandaceae > JAFDKD01. Next base: position 597 of record JAFDKD010000338.1, read on the forward strand.
GACGGATTGATCAATTGCCTGCCCAGAAATGAAAAAGAAAAGCAGTTAGCCGAGAAGCTGGGATTTCCCAAGGATATTAGATTATCTTGCCAAACCAAGATAAGTGGGAACATTACTATCAGGCGTCCGGTCGTTGATGAATTGGATATCGAAATTGTCTTAAAGCAATTTGGTGATGCGCCTGGCACCAAGCTCGGACAGGAGAAAGATCTGGCGATCCTCTTTACCGATATCGAAAACTACACCGAATTTGCTGAGGCTCTCCCTCCTTATGACGTCGTGCATGTTCTAAATCGTTACTATCAAACGATGAACGAGATTATTGTGCAACACAAAGGTGTTATCAGCGATGTCGCGGGGGACGGTATCTTGGCGTTGTTTGGAGCATTAGAAGATAGCAAGAATCCAGTATTGGGCGCCATCAATGCAGTTCATGCCATGAACACCTCTTTGACACAGTTCAACGGATATCTCAATCGAATGTATGATCGGTCTTTTGGGATCAGGGCAGGAATAAACTTTGGAAAAGTCATTGTAGGTAACTTTGATACAGGCATGATGAGAAAAATTTCCGCTATCGGAGACGCAGTTAATTCTGCAAGCCGCATAGAAACTGCAAATAAGGATTTTGGCACAAAACTGTTGATCTCCCAATCGGCATATGAGGAAGTAAAAGGATCGGTGGAGACCAAAAAAATGCATCGCACCACATTAAAAGGCAAATCCGGTGAATATGTCCTCTATGAGGTTGAAATCTAAATTAGGGGAAATCGAAACGATGCATTACCAGCGGCTGCACTATGATCGATCGTAACCTTTTGGCCTGTTGTTTATTTCAGAAATTCGAACGAGGCGCAGTGTAGATGGCTGCTGAGCCCGCCAGAACATAGCGGAAAATACATCGTTATTTCAATAGGATGTGGTTTTGGCATGTAAACACAAGCGAGAGGGTATCAGACCCACATACAACATGTTGTACTCTGGCCAAAATTGACACCGGGCCACGCCTCGCATATACTCCTCCGCATCAAGAGCTAGAAACCTACCCTTTCTTGTCAAAATTGACCTACCCTTAAATTTGGAGGTCATCGACGATGAAATGCCCCCCGTGTCGCTTCTTCCCACAATTCACTCAGATACTGAACCCGGCCACCTGCATGCAAGGTTAACGACAATATGACTTACATGTTAACCTGATCACGTCCCTTAAGCTTCAGTATTTCCCGGGTCTCATCGGGTGTGGCAGGTTCATAACTGAATTCCTTGGCAATCCGAACCATTTTTTCAACAAGCTCAGCATTGGATTTGGCCATTTCTCCTTGAGTGAGCCACAAGTTGTCCTCAAGCCCAACGCGGGCACCACCGCCCAGAAAAATGGAAGTGGTGGCCATGGGAAACTCATGTCGGCCGGCACCGATTGTGGAAAACTCGAAACGGTCTCCAAAAAGCGCTGTGCCGGTTTGTTTCATGTAAAGCAGGTGGGGGATGGTCGAAGCGATCCCGCCCAAAATTCCGGTCACAAACTGAACATAAAAGGGGTCCTTGATTTTTCCAGTACGATAAAAATAATGCGCATTGTGAAGATGTCCGATGTCATAGGCTTCAAATTCCGGTTTTGTTCCGCTTTTTTCGAACACGTTCAGAACACGTTCAAGATCGGCAAAGGTATTTCGAAAAATAAAGTCTTTGGTCATTCCCAGATACTCGGGCTCCCAGTCAAATTTCCATTCTTTTATTTTTTCTAAGACAGGAAACAATGCAAAGTTCATGGATCCCAGGTTACAGGATGCCAGCTCAGGTTTAAAAATCGGTACAGGGGCGATGCGCTCGTCAACGGTCATGTTCATGCCGCCACCCGTGGTGATACAGATCACCACGTCGCTTTTGGCATGGATCGTTGAAACGATGTCACCGATCACATTCGTATCAGCGCTTGGCATCCCCGATTCAGGGTCCCTTGCGTGGATATGGACCGTGGACGCACCGGAATCAGCCGCATCGATCGCCTGCTGGGCGATATCCTCGGGTTTAATTGGCAGATACGGCGCCATTGTAGGCGTGTGGATACTACCGGTGACCGCGCAATTTAAGATGAATTTTTGCATGAGTCCCCCTCCTTGAGCGTTTATTTGGTCATTGATTTTTCTATCTAACACAAATCCTCTGTTTGTCGTGAAATCTATGCACTACATACACCATCAATTTATTGCCTTAGGGTATCTTAAAGGTGATATTCCCACGATAAAGTGGACACGTTTCATTTCAAGCTGCAATTCTTTCATATTCCACCGAGCTTAAATACTTTATGCTTTGGCTGCCGGTGAATTTGCCATGCGGTTCGTATGTACCAGCCCAATAGGCATCAAGAACCAAGCCGGGTGGCGTGGTCACAGTAAAACTGCTGCTGGCCTCGATTTTTCCGCCGCCGCTGGTTTCTGTTACATGGTTATAGAGGGCAATATAGTCGATCTGTCCATAGGCTGTGCCCGAACTGAGCTGAAAGTTACCCGACGTGCCGGCCAACTGGAAGCGTTCCCTTTGGAAATAAATGGTACCGTCGGACAACTGCCAGTTACCGCTGCCATGCCAGCCGATGGAGAAGGTGGACGAGAGCAGGTATTCGACTGACGACGCACCGGAAACCGAGAAATTCTGACCCGTGTAAAGGCAGGAATTCTTGAAAACGCGCTCACCGCCGCTCTCCGATGTCCAGTCCTGGGCAACTTCCACGGTGCTGTTGATCACCTCGACATAACCGCCGATATTTTTAAAAGTGCCTGATAGATGGGGCCCGGAATCGCCGCCCCCATCAAAACGGAACTGCACGTAAGAAGCGTTGATAATGTAAAATTCTCCGCTAGCAGAGTTTTCGACATTTATATTGGCGGATCGCCCAAATCCACCGTTAAGCGGGAAAGGGAAACCAATCCGTTCACGGTGAAATAATTGATCCCTTTCATTGCGTTTCCTGCCACGTCATTATGTGGACGGCAGGTGCCCTATTTCTTGCCGAGGATCTCGGGTGTGAGTTCCACGGTCTCGGGCCAGTGGTCCGGGTACAACTGGCCGGGGGCCTCATTCCGTTCAGCCTTCCTCTCCTTCAGGCCTTTGCGCTTGTACTCCTCGCGAGGCTCCTTCGGGATCCTGCCGTTCAGGATGGATTCGGATCTCAGCCGACGGCCGATGGTCTTTTCCATCTTTCTTCCGATGGCAAGCACACGATCCACGTCAATCCCGGTTTCGATTCCCATTTCGTCCATCATCACGATCATGTCCTCGAGGCTTACCAGTCCCACGGAATTGGGGTCCCTGTAGTAGTAGTCGCCGGTTCCAGGCACGGGAACCCCGTCCAGGAAGTTGGCGGGCTGGCCGCCGATGCCGCCATAAACACCTTCATGGACTTCAATACCTGCCTGCAAAGCAGCCAGTACATTGGCCGACCCCCAGCCTCGTGTAACATGGAAGTGTGCCAAATGAAGTTTCGGATTGGGGATTGCCTCCATGAGCACGGAGAAGTACCGATATACCTGATCCGGCGGTGCGGAGCCGTCATGGTCCGCGTGCTCCACGATATCCGCGCCGATACTGAGCCACCGCTTTGCAAATTCCAGGGCGTCCTCGAACTTCGTGGGTCCGGAAATAGGACTGCCCCAGATGGTGCTGACTGCGGCGATGAACTTCATACCGGCATCGTGGGTCTTCTGAATACATCTTTCCGCTTCCGCCCAGTATTCGGGCAGCGTGGTTCTCGAATTGGCCCAGTGATGCTCTTCATCGGTGGAAACCATCATGCCGATTCGATCCGGGCCCCAACCCTCCTTTTTGGCGGCGATGGCCCTGTCTATGGCGCTTTCCCGAATGGTGGTGACGGTGATTTCGATATCATCCATGTCTATGCCCCGGCGGGACAGACGCCTGCTGTCGCGAACACGCTTGAGCAGATCGTCGGCATCCTTGAATTGCGGCATAATAAATGGTTTTCCAAAGTTGGTGATCTCCAAGTGCTTAAAGCCTGCGAGAATGGATTCCTCCACGTAATAAACCTTGGCTTCAAGAGAGATGTATTGCTCTTCGTGTTGCATCCCATCCCGCATGGAGATATCCCCCACTTGCACTTTCTTGGGGTAGTTCAACCGATACTTGTCGCTCATGTCTCCTCCTCGTTTTTTTCAGATAATGCCGAATTGTGCGGCCAACGGATTGGACCTGAATTATGCGGCAATCTCCCTCAAAAAGAGGCTCCGCACGCCTGTTTGCCGGTTTTTAATCGACCTTCCCCTGTTCAAAGCAGAAATTTGAGCTTGAAAAATCCAAAACACCATCGGACCGCTCCAAAATTTGCTTGAACCCCTTTTTCCCGAGTTTTTTGACAATACTTCTCCTGTCAGAGTTTTTCAAGTCGTTTCCTAGGGCATGCCAGTTCAGTGTTGCCAGCCGAGCACAGCCCGGTAATGGTGCGCCAAGGGAAACGCCGTTGCAATATGCACGTACCATCTTCTGGCATGGTAGGCGATTCGTGCGCCCGCCTTCACCAGCCGCATGATGATCCACTCGATGGACCGGCGCGTGTCTTCGCCCCACAAATAGAACCGCGTATCAGGTGAAGCATGTTGTATGCGAGAAAGCCCATCTTCAACCTGGCTTCGTTCGCCGCGAACCGGTGGCAGCTTGTCTTGTCCCAGTGCAGCGTGTTCTCGCCTTCCTTGATCCGGTTTTCAACATCCCCTCGCCCGTTGTACACCTTGACCACCTTGCCCGCTGGAAGTCTGGAATTGGTCACGATGAAGTAGTACCGGGGAAAGAGTTCCTCAAAATGCCATTCAATCTTGGCGACCACCCGCCGGGGCTTGTCCCAGCTTTTAGCCTGGTACTCCAGGTTCACGTATTTAACCTGCGCACCGCTTTTCGGCGGGCGTCCGACTGGTCTTCTGAGGTGCGGCTTGATCAACTTCGTGAGCACCGAGTTTCCCCGCAAAAAGCAGCATCAAATGTTCTCAGCGGTCAGTGCATCGAAGGGATCACTGCTTTTCTTGAAAAAAAGGGATCCCGAACTGGTCTGATAAACCGGGATCTGAATAGGTGTAAAGATAATTATAATTTGGCAGGTGCCCCTCGATAGCCAAATCTATTTATTCGAGAATATTATTCGAGTTTACAATCTTGTGATTATTCCAACCAGGCGTTCTGTGGGTAGGTGCTGTGCCTGCCAGATCTATCTTGCAATTCCGTCGTGATTTCAATCGGTTGAGGTACTGGCACGTAATCTGGAATCTGAAGGTGCCAGGACGAACTACAATATACAGCAGGGGACTTCCACCTCCTAGTGCCTTGCCCATTGTGGGCACACGAAAAAAGCGGGAACACTGATAAGTGATCCCGCTCTTTTTGTCGGGGTTGCATCTTAATGGCTAATTTTTCTTGCGCCTCCTCACAATCCACGCGCCGGCGCCCGCAATGAGCGCGGCCAGGCCGATCAGGCCCCAGCTCCCCAGCGCCGGAATATACCGATAGACCTTCAGGACACCCATCAACGGATCAGGCTCATGCACAATGAGGGGCGGGTCGAACGAGCACGTGCACTCATTGTTGTCCTCCATCGCCACGGAAATCTTGATGAAGCTGGGTTCAAGGGGCGTAACAAAGGTTACCGTGAGGTCTTTGTTCGAGCCCTGGATCAGGTCCTTCATGTCGCTGTCCACAACTGTCCATGTGACATCGGCCGCACCGGCGTTCGGCGTCGCGATCCAGGCCGTGTGTGTGCTGCCCGGCTCAACATAGCCGTCAGAAGCGCCCTCATCCACCGTGATCGTGCAATCGGGGTTCTCATGGATCGTCAGAACCATCTCGTCGCTGTCCGTGCACGAATTGCAGTCCAGTTCCGTCACCACCACCGTGTAGGTGATCGACCCGCTCGGGGTATCGGTGGCGGTACTGGCAGTCGGGTTCTTCAGGGTGGGATCGTCAAGGTACGTGTCCGGGGTCCAGCTGTATCCGTAATTGCCGTTGTTAACTCCATTATCGGGCCCCAGCACTGTGGATTTGCCCTGGCATATCTCCTTGTCCGGCCCCGCATCCGCCTCGGGCTTGCAGCATACCTTTATTTTCACCTGGTCGCTGGCCGTGGCCGAATTGCACCCGGTGTCGGTCACCACCAACGTGTATGTCTGCGAGGAACTGGGGGTGCAGGTGCCCGACGGTGAAACTGTGGGCCGTGACGATGAGGTGCTGTCCAGCCAGGTGTCCGGACTCCACGAATAGGTGTACGGCCCTACCCCGCCTGAAGCCGTCGGGTCACCTCCAAGTTGCACCGTATCACCCGCGCATATGGGGTCAAGCGGGCCTCCCGCGTCCGCCGTCGGAGAGCACTCGCCGCAGGCATATTCAAAATAATAATTGGAGCCACATGGTGTGCCCGTAAAATCTTGCGTTGCTATAAAAAGGTAGTAAGTTCCCGGACCCACATTGGCGGAAACACTCGTTTCAACCCCAGCATCACCCAAGGCGAATTCCATGAAACCCGTGACCGGGCAGCCTGAATTTCCGTCAATGATTCCAATAAGAACGGGAAAATCCGCCATTGCGGTCATGGTAATTTGCTGTGCGGTGCCAACGGTCACCTCGAACCAGTCCGTGTCTCTGTAAGTGCCAGCGCCATCTGGGCAAGATTCATCACAGATATAGTTCCCCGCTGTCCCGCTGATGATCTCATCGCATGAA
>JAFDKD010000339.1 GCA_019307165.1 Deltaproteobacteria bacterium
CAGTTGCCCGCCGTGGTGGGACCCCACCAGCGAATCGGTGAGCGGCCGCATCTGGCGGTGACCTTCGAGATGGGGATATTCGGCTAGAAAATCGCGAACTGCGAGGCGGATTTCCTTTCGTTTCTCCACCGGCATGTCCACCGGGAGGCAGGATCGGATCGCTCTGTTGCAGTCCGCTCGGGACTTGAGAAAAAAGATGGCAGGCAACAGGTCGAGCTGTCTGAGCATCCCGACGATTTCACCGAAGCGGGGGACCGCCCTTCCGCCCCTTCCTTTTTTTGCGCCGGGGCCTGCGAATTTCCTTATCCTGGGGTTCAGCCGCTTCTTCCCTCCCAGCGGCGCCACAAACCCGTCCGGAAAGAGAAACAGCATCTCCAGGTTGACGGGGCGTTCCTCGGAGCGCACCACCCGGGTGGGCGCCCCGCGGATATTCTCCAGCCACGCGCACACCTCATGGGCGTTCGGGACCGTGGCCGAGAGCAGAAGGAGCCTGACCCTCGAGGGAAGATAGATGAGCACTTCCTCCCACACGACGCCCCGAAACCGGTCGTTGAGATAGTGGGCCTCATCCAAAACCACCAGGTCCGCGCCGATGTCCCCCCCTGCATGCATGGCATCATAAAGCTGGTTCCTGAGGATTTCCGTTGTGCCCACGACCACGGGCGCATCCGGGTTCTCCTTGCGGTCTCCCGTGATAATGCCGCAACAATCCGATCCGAACAGGCCGGCAAAATGCGCGTACATGGAATTGGAAAGGGCCTTGAGGGGGGAGGCGTACCAGGTTTTCAGGCCCCTGGAAAGATAGTCCCGGATGCATTCTTCCGCGATCCAGGTCTTGCCGGCGCCGGTCGGTGCGCTTACCAGGACGTCAAAATCCCCGATAAGGCGGAGGGCTTCCAGTTGAAACGGGTCCGGCTCGAAAGGCCCTTGAGCGGGCTTGCCGATGCGTCGAAAAACCGGTTTTAAGGCCGGATCCAAACGCGCGGCCCGCTGCTCCGCCTCGGGGCGAGCCGGCCGTTTCTTTTCCGACGCCGGTCTTGTGCGCCGGCGATGATATCTTCTTTTCAAAGGACCACGCTCACGTCAGTTCCGCCGCAACCAGATCCATATCCGCCAACTGTCCCTCCAGGGCGCCGCCGACATTCAGCGAAACAAGGGGTTCCTCCGCCGCTTCGAATCGTTTTCCGCTGCCCCTGACGATTTTAAGCCCGTTGACAAATACCTTTTCGGCGGCCTCCCGGGCGAAGAGTCTGGCTGCGGCTTCCAGGTATGGGCCCTCCCCCGTCCCATGGGCGCCGGCCGCCTTGAGGCAGAGGGCTTCACCCACTTCGCACCAGGTCATCATATCGGCCAGAAGGAACATCACATATTGAGACCGGGTAAGCTTGTGCTTGCGGGTTTCCGGGACAATTTTGTTGAGGACGCCCATGGCGCGGGCCACGATGGCGCCGCCGCAGGCCTCCGGGAGTTTCTCCAGACCGGCGGCCTTTTTCCCGTAAAACGCCCCTTTGCTGCGGACCGTCTCCCTCATGCGGAAAAGCGAGATAATATTGCGCTGTATTTCGCTGGTCCCTTCGTAAATCGTCAGGATTTTGACGTCGCGCTTGATCTTTTCCACCTCGTACTCCCGCATATACCCGTACCCGCCGAAGGCCTGGATCGCGTCGTTGGCCATGGCGTCTCCGGCCTCGGTCGAAAAATACTTGGCAACCGAGCCTTCCACCTGGAGATCCCCGTCACCGGAATCCAGTCGGCGCGCCACCGATTCAATATAGGCCCGCGCCGCCTCCAGTCGAACGGCATTGGGGACGATGAGCCGATGGGTGTATCCCTGTTTTTCCGCCAGCAGCGTCCCGAACTGAACCCGCTCCCCGGCATAGGAAAGGGTCCTTTCCAGCGCGGCCATACCGCCGCCCAGCCCGAATGCCGCGACCATGAGCCGGGTGTAGCCGAACACCTGATTCGCCTGCTTCAGGCCCTGCCCCTCCACCCCGCCGATGAGGTCCGCCCGGGGCACGAACAGGTCTTCAAGGGTCAGCGGGCACGTATCCGAGGCCCGAATCCCGTGTTTGTCTTCATGCTTGCCGGGGTTCAACCCTTTTGCGCCCGCCTCCACGACAAAAAATGACGGGCCGTCGGGCGTGTCCGCCAGGATCGTGTAAAGCTGGGCCACGCCGCCATTGGTGATGAACTGCTTCTGGCCGCTTATTTTATAGCCGGTAATTTTACCCGTTTCGTCCGTGACCCGTTCGGCCCTGGTCTTCAGGGACTGGACATTGGAACCGGCCTCGGGCTCCGTCACGCCGTAGGCGACCAGGAGGCCTTCCTCGGCGATGCGGGTGATGTATTTTTCCTGCTGCTCGGGGGTCCCCCCTACGCGAAGGGGGTCCATGCCCAGGCAGATGGCCAGAAAAGAAGTGGCGATGGCCAGGTCCATCTTTGCCATGCGCTCCGAGATCATGGCGATTTCGCGGGCCCCGGCCCCAAGGCCCCCGAATGCCTCGGGAATAAAAACCAGATGAAGCGCTATGTCCGGCCCCAGCATAAATTGGATGAGTTCCATGGGAAACTCGCCCTTCCGGTCCATCTCCAGTTTGGTTTCCAGGGTAAGCTTGTCCCTTTCAAGTTTATCGATGGTATCCATCACCATTGATAAGACCTCAGGGTCCATCTTTTCCCTATCCGTCATCTTACGTCCCTTTCGTATTGTCATATGTGTTCGCCTATTATAAGGTCCATGTTTGAAAAAGATCAACCTCTAGCGCATCGAGCCCATATGCTTGAAAAAGGACTCATTCAAATCTACACAAGCGACTCGGATCGCTTCAACTTTGCGCCGCTGGGCCTGGCGCTCCGCGCCGCCGGGCAGAAACTCCGGAGCCGCATCACTTGTTTCTTCGGCCATGAACTCATGGACGGCCTCCCACTGGCGGCGGAGATCTTCAAGCCCTACCTCCATGTGGATGCCTCCGCGCACCACCTTGATGCCCGGGATGAGGAGACGCTGAAGACCGCCGTTCCGGGGTCCTTTCGATCCGCGGCCGAGGCGTGCAGGGGGGGCGATTTCGACCTGGTCATCCTGAACGGCGCCGTTTCCGCCCTTGGCCGGGGCTGGATATGTCTGGAAGACGTGTGCCGCCTCATGGAAGACAAGCCCGACCATGTGGAACTGGTCTTGAGCGGCCGGGGAGCGCCCCGGGAGATCCTGGACAGGGCCGACCTGGTGACGGAAATGGCGGTTTCCGGCCCGTCCGACGTCCCTTGGACCGAATCGGGCCCCGATGCGGCTTATCCCGTGGACGTGATCACCGGGAACGGAAAAGGAAAAACCACATATTGTCTCGGCAAGGCCATGCTCGCCTCCTGCATGGGATTTCGATCGGCATTTCTCCAGTTCATGAAGTTTCCCCAGCAGTACGGTGAAGTCATGGCCATCGAAAAACTGCCCTATCTCACCATCAAGTCCATGGGCGCGGGGTTCCTGGATCCCGACGCTGAAGGCCGACAGGAAAAACACCGCCTGGCCGCCAAACAGGCCTGGGAACACTGCCTGAGGGAAATCTTTTCGCTCAAATACGGATTGGTGGCGCTCGACGAGATCAATACGGCCGGCCATTACGGCCTGTTGAATCCCCGCCGCGTGAGGGAAATGCTCTTTCTCAAGCCCCGAAGCGTGCATCTGCTCCTCAGTGGACGAAACGCCCACCCGGATGTCATCGAGGCGGCCGACACGGTCCTGGAAATGCGGGAAATCAAGCATCCCTATCAAAAGGGCATAAAGGCCAGGCGGGGAATTGAGTTTTAGCTAAAACCCCAACTCCCGAGCCAGGATGATGCGCATGACCTCTGAGGTCCCTTCCACGATTTGAAGCACCTTCGCCCCTTTATAAAGCCGTGAGACGGGATATTCGGCCATGTAGCCATAGCCGCCGTGTATCTGCACCGCATCGGACGCCGTCTTCTCGAACATTTCCGAAGCAAACAGTTTTGCGGCAGTGGCCTCAAGCGTATGCTTTCGCCCCTGGTCTTTCAACCACGCGGCCTTCAGATACTGGTTCCTCGCCAGTTCAATGGCAACGGACATGTCGGCAAGCTTGAATTGGATGGCCTGAAAACTGCCGATGGGCTTGGCGAACTGGACCCGCTCGCGGGCGTATTTCACCGACTCGTCCAGGCACGCCTGGGCGCCGCCGACGCTCAGGGCGGCAATGCTGATGCGCCCGGTCTCCAGCACCGAAAGGTGCTGGGCAAACCCCTTGACCGGATCGCCCAGCAGGTTGTCCTTTGGAACACGGCAGCCTTCAAAAATCACTTCGTGGGTGGCCGACCCGTGCCACCCCATTTTGTCATATCGCTCTCCCAGGATGAATCCATCGGCGTCTTTAGGTACGATAAAGGTAGAAATGCGCCCCCGGCCCTGTGCAACCTTCTTGGTTATGGCGGCGGTGATGATGATGCCGGCGTTATCAAGGCCGATATTGGTAATGAACTGCTTGGTACCGTCGATCACCCACTCGTTTCCGTCAAGCAGGGCCCGGGTCCGGATTGAACCCGCGTCCGACCCGGAGTTGGGTTCGGTCAGGCCGAAGGAGCCGATCTCCCTGCCCTGGGCAATGGGAATCAG
>JAFDKD010000340.1 GCA_019307165.1 Deltaproteobacteria bacterium
TATCAATAAGATCGTGCTGGCCTATTCGGGGGGATTGGATACCTCCGTCATCCTGATGTGGCTCAAAGAGACGTACCAGTGCCCGGTGGTGGCCTATGCCGCGGACCTGGGCCAGGAAGAAGAGATCGAGGGCCTGGAGGAAAAGGCCCTTCGCACGGGGGCGGACGAGGTGATCGTCGAGGACCTGAGGGAGGAATTTGTCCGGGATTTTGTCTGGCCCGCGTTGAGGGCCAACGCCATCTATGAGACCACTTACCTCTTGGGCACATCCCTGGCCCGGCCTCTGATCGCCCGGGGGCAGGTGGAGGCGGCCCGTCGGACCGGGGCCAATGCCGTAAGCCACGGGGCCACGGGCAAGGGAAACGACCAGGTTCGGTTCGAACTGGGATACATGGCCCTGGAGCCGGGCCTTAAGATTATCGCGCCCTGGCGGACATGGACCTTCAAAGGGCGGGAAGACCTTATCTCCTATGCCAAGTCCAAAGGTATCCCGGTGCCCGTTACCAAAGCGAAACCCTACTCGAGCGACCGGAACCTTCTCCATATCAGTTTCGAAGGCGGTATCCTGGAAGACCCCTGGAACGCGCCGCCGGAAGACATGTTCGTACTCAGCGTGTCGCCGGAACAGGCGCCCGATAGCCCTACATCGGTGGAAATCGGGTTTCAGCAGGGCAACCCCGTCGAAGTGGACGGCAAGAAGATGACGCCGGCCGCTATCCTGGCGCACCTCAACCGACTGGGCGGCGAAAACGGCATCGGGCGGATGGATATGGTGGAAAACCGATATGTGGGCATGAAATCGAGGGGCGTCTATGAAACGCCCGGGGGCACCATCCTGCGAACGGCCCATCTGGCCATGGAATCCATCACCCTGGATCGCGAGGTGGTGCACTTGCGCGACGGGCTGGTACCCAAATACGCTGAAATAATTTATAATGGATACTGGTTTTCCCCTGAGCGGGAGATGCTGCAGGCCATGATCGATCAGAGCCAGCAGTTCGTAAACGGCGTGGTCAGGCTCAAACTCTACAAGGGAAACTGTATCGTGACCGGCCGAAAATCCGATGTGTCCCTGTACGATCCCGATATCGCCACTTTTGAAAGCGACCAGGTCTATAATCAGGCGGACGCGAAGGGCTTCATTCGTCTCAACGGGCTTCGGCTCAGAATCCGGCGATTGCTGGAGAAAAAAAGCTCATAGCTCACAGCTGACAGCTGATAGCTCATAGCGCATAGACAAAAAGCACGAGAGTAACGCAGCCCTTCGACTTTGCTCAGGGCCGTGAGCCCGTCGAACGGCAGATGAACGTTTTCCTCCCACCAGTGCAGGCCGAGGGAAAATGTTCAGATGCAAGGCTTTCGAAGGCCTGAGGAATGAGGCGTACTTTAGTACGCCGCAGTGACGAAGGGCGAGAGTAACGCAGCAGATGAACGTTTTCCCTCGGCCTGAAGAGGAACAGAGACATGAGCCGGAAAATCTGGGGCGGCCGCTTCCGGGAGGAAACGGACGCGCTGGTAGACAAATTCAACGCCTCCATCGGGTTCGATCACCGGATGTTCGAGCAGGATATAGATGGCAGCATGGCCCATTGCCGCATGCTGGCCGCCCGGGGCATTATCACCGAGGACGAGGCCTCGCAAATCGTGGAGGCCCTCGGCGAGATCAAAAGGGAAATGTCCCGGGGCGAGTTGTCCATGGATCCGGCGCACGAGGATATTCACAGTCTTGTGGAAGCCGCGCTGGTGGACAAGATCGGCGCCGCGGGGGAAAAACTGCATACGGGGCGGAGTCGGAACGACCAGGTGGCATTGGACGTCCGGCTCTATGTCAGGGACAAAATTCAGAGGGCCCTCGAACTGATCAGGGAACTGCAAGTGTCCCTGGTCCGTGTGGCGGAAGAGAACCTGGACGTCATCATGCCGGGGTACACCCATCTGCAGCGGGCCCAGCCTGTGCTGCTTGCCCATCACCTGATGGCCTATTTCGAAATGCTGGAACGGGATAAAGACCGTTATCAGGGGGGGCTGGCGCGGGTCAACGTGATGCCCCTGGGCAGCGCGGCGCTTGCCGGCTCCACGTTCGATCTGGACCGGGACATGGTCTCCGGCGAACTGGGCTTCGACCGCGTCAGCCGAAACAGCATGGATGCGGTAAGCGACCGGGACTTTGTACTCGATTTTCTTTACAACACCGCGGTGTTGATGATGCACCTGAGCCGCATGAGCGAGGAACTGGTGATTTGGTCGAGCCAGGAATTCGGGTTTGTCGTTATTTCAGACGCCTTTTCCACCGGAAGCAGCATCATGCCCCAGAAAAAGAACCCCGATCTTCCGGAACTGATCAGGGGCAAAACGGGCCGCGTCTACGGTCATCTTATGGGGTTGTTGACCACCATGAAGGGCCTTCCTCTCAGCTACAACAAGGATATGCAGGAGGACAAGGAGGCCCTGTTCGACACCTGGGACACGGTGGAAATCTGCCTGGAAGTGATGGCCCGTCTTCTTCCGGAGGTTTCGTTTAACGGGGAACATATGCGTGAGGCCGCCGGGCGGGGTTTTCTGACGGCAACGGACCTGGCCGATTATCTGGTGCGAAAAGGCATCACGTTTCGAAAGGCCCACGAGATCGTGGGAAGAATGGTCGTCTTTGCCGGAGAGCAGGGCAAGGAACTTGGGGACTTGTCCATGGACGAAATGACGGGCTTTTCACGTCAGATCGAAGAGGACGTATTCGAATGGCTGGACCCCGAAGGGTGCGTGAAACGCCGGAACATTCCGGGCGGCACCGGCCCTGAAACCGTGAAAAAATGTCTTGAACAGGCCAAAGAGGAACTGGGACTGTGAGTCAAAGAGCAGCCATTCGCATCGGCATGGCAATGCTTCTGTTAATATTGGGCGTCTCATGCGGGCTTAAGACCCCGCCCCGCCTGCCCGGGGTAGAGCCCCCACCCCGGGTGGAGAATCTGAACGGCGAGTGGGAAGGCCGCGAGATTGTCCTGACGGGGAAACCGGCCGGTGCGGAGGGACGCGAAAGCGGACCCCTCTCGATTTCGGGCGCCAGGGTGTACCATGCCTGGTACGGACCGGGGAAACGTCCTTGTGAAGGCTGTCCCATTTCCTATGGCGGATACCTGGAGGCGGTGCCGGAAAAAGGCCCGGCCGGGGCGATTATCTGCCGGGTGCCCATGGAAAGGGATGCGGGGACGCACTTTTTCGAAGTCCGGCTGGTGGGCCGGGGCAATGCGGTGGGACCCGCGTCCGACCGTATTAAGCTTGTTGTTGAAGCGCCACCGGAATAGGGAAAGCTCGAAAACGGGATTCTCACCACGAAGATTCCGAAACCCGAAACCGAAAATAGCTCATGGATCATTTTAATTACCAAAACGACGAACTTTACTGCGAGGCGGTGCCCGTAGCGCAGATGGCCCGGGAGGTGGGGACGCCTTTTTACCTGTATTCCCATGCCACCCTGCGCCAGCATTTCCATGCGATCGACAGTTCCTTCGAAGGCATTGACCACCTGACCTGCTTTTCAGTGAAATCCAGCGCCAACCTGGCCATTCTTAAGCTGTTCGCCGGCCAGGGCGGGGGCGCGGACATCGTTTCCGGCGGGGAACTTTATCGCGTCCTGAAAGCGGGCGTGGACCCGGCAAAAATAGTCTATTCGGGCGTAGGTAAGCGGGCTGAGGAGCTGGAATACGCGCTCCGGTCGAACATCCTGCTTTTCAACGTGGAATCCGCCCAGGAAATATCGGCGCTCGACAAAGTGGCCGGCCGGCTGGGAAAAAAGGCCCGAATCGCCATTCGGGTAAACCCGGATGTGGACCCGAAGACGCATCCCTATATTTCCACCGGGCTCAAAGAAAATAAATTCGGCATTGACATCAGGGAGGCGCCCGGCCATTACGCCAGGGCCGCCGGTTTGGCGAACCTGGAGGTTTCCGGCGTTTCCTGCCATATCGGGAGCCAGTTGACCCGGGTCAGTCCGTTTGTGGACGCACTGATCAAGGTCCTTCGTATGATCTCCCAACTGACGGCGGACGGCATCCCCATCCGGTACCTGGATCTGGGAGGCGGCCTCGGCATTGCTTATGACGACGAGGAACCGCCCCACCCGACGGAATATGCCGGGGCGATTCAGGAGGCCATGAGAGGGGAAAACCTGACCCTTATCCTTGAACCTGGCCGCGTCATCGTGGGAAACGGGGGAATTCTGGTAACCAAGGTGATTTACAGCAAGTCCACGCGGGAAAAAAACTTTTTTATCGTGGACGCGGCCATGAACGATCTCATGCGGCCCGCCCTTTATGGTTCCTATCACCGGATCCAGCACGTCGCAAAACCGGGGCGCCCCAAGGTCGTGGCGGACGTGGTGGGCCCCATCTGCGAGACCGGGGATTTTCTGGCGCGGCAAAGGGAAATGGAGGCGTTCGAACCCGGGGATCTGATGGCGGTCATGAGTGCCGGGGCCTATGGTTTCAGCATGTCTTCCAATTACAACTCCCGGCCCAGGGCCTGCGAGGTGATGGTGAAAGAGGACCGGTACGCCGTCATACGGGAACGGGAGACGTACGAGGATTTGATTCGGGGAGAGATTATCCCGGACTTTGTAAAGTGATGAGGCCCCGCACGAGAACGGCGGGAAACCAACCTGTCATTCCCGCATGAATTTGGCGGCCGTTCGGCCCTGAGCTCACGGCCGAAGGGGAATCCAGAGAACCTGAATGGAAGGATTTGTATTTTGATATGATTACTGGGCCCCCGCCAAATTCATGCGGGGACGACAAGAGGGGGCGCGGATCGGTTATCCCGCCGTTTTTGGGCGTGCTTGT
>JAFDKD010000341.1 GCA_019307165.1 Deltaproteobacteria bacterium
TACTGCCCGTCTGAAATGCAGGCCATTGTCGATGCGGCGTGGCAAAACAGTGCATCCAAGTACGGCATTTGGATCCGCTATACCGACCGCGACAACGAGGGCCGTTGGGATGACTGGTGGTCCGACTGGGATGATTGAGCGCAGTATTTCCCGCACACGCAGAGCGCCGTCATGCTCTCTACGGCGTCGATGAGTTCGGGCAGGGAGATCCTGTCGTTGAACCCGCCCAGGTGAGGCCCGGTGATCAAAACGATGTCTTCCCGTCCCCGGGTCAATCGGGCGATTTCGGGAGGCCCGAATCCCCTTTCCAATAGAAACGCGACAAAGGCCTCGTCGGTCATCCGCTCCTGGTCGTGCGCGCGGAGTACCTCCTCCATGTGGCGGTCCACGCCCATTTCCTCGATCATCCTGTCGGTTAGGGCCGTTTGATCGAACGGCAGGTCATCCGTCAATGCCGCCCCCACAAACCCGTCGTAGTACTGCAAAAAGGTCCCCTCCACCATGTCTTCGAGTGCACGGGCATCGAAGAGGTCCCTGGCGTCCACGGGCCTGCCCCGTTCATCCAACCCGACCCTTTCGGGGTCCCGGCTCCTGAAATAGCTCCCTGCCACGAGAAGCAGACTCAGCAGGTGCGCCCCGATGTGATCGTAAAGATCGCGGCTTTTCCCCTTGAATGCATCGAGGTGCTCAAAATCCCTGGGGCCCGAACGCCCTACGTTGGGATAGGCGCAGGAGGACAGCCATTTATCCAGCCGTCCCCTCAGGGTCCACTGGTAAAGGCCCCGGTCCTCGCGGCGGTGCTGCTGGGCCCGATTGTGAAACAGGGGAATGGGGGCCGTGTGCACGATGCCCATGGCCGTGAGGCGGCCCAGGAGCCACGCGTTTCGAAGGATGATTTCCCCGGCCTCATCGCAGGAAGGGGGAGGCCGGTCGTTGGGATAAGTGAAGTAATCCGGATGGGCCAGGAAGGCGACGGCCCAGCGCTCCGGATGAAGGTCGTGACGGTCCTCAACCGGGGGGACGTCTTTTAAACGAAAGAGAAAACCGCCGTTTATCCGGATGGCGGCCGGGACCTCGAAACGGACGGGCAGCGCGGGGTCCATGTTCCGCAGGTGCGCCATCCAATGGGCTTCATGATTCAGGGTGTCGGGCGCATCCGCGGATCGGGCCATCTTGATGACCAGCAGGGACTTTCCCGAAGCCGTGGGCGCGACCATGCTTCGACCGGCAAAGCGCGGCGCCCCGGCCAGTTGGATCCCCTGGCCGTCCAACAACTCGCTCAATGAGATTCGGGGACCGTCATGGCGGGGCGCACGGGCCACGTCCGGTCCGCGGACGTCCAGGGGCAGCGATCCGAGGGCCTCGGCCGCGGCCCTGTGGGCGTGCCTGTTGGCATTTCCCAGGTGATTCGTCAACACCCGGCGCGCCTGCTCGTGGCGGTCCGCGCTCGATGGCCGCGCGATAAGTTCGCAAAGGGCCAGGGCGGCCTCCCTGAACAGAAAGTAGGCCTGGGTTTGATTGCCCGCCGCCTTGTCCCACAAGAGGCCGCCCAGGGCGTCGGCGGTCCCGGCGGAAATGGTCCCCGGATCGGAAAGCGCCATTTCTTTCAGACGGCCGACAGCCATATACTTGCCCGACACATCATATGCCGGGTCCTGTATGATTCGAACGGCGTGGGCGGCGTCCGTGTCCGTGGGATTGGGCTTCATAAATTAAATATAATATTTTTGCATAACTACCCATTTCAGCCTAAGGCTGAAATGGGTAGTTATGCTTTGTAAATTAGTTTTATGCATTTATATTTAGTCTTGTATAGAAGTCTAGGCCTTATGGCCGGGATTTTTTAAGGCCACTTCAGCCACTCACAGGACTTGAACATTGCGCGAGCCCTAAGCGGACTCGTCTTTGTCCGTAACCCGATTATTGCTCAGTTTTCTAATGACGATCGGCGTCGAGACCAGGAGGGCCAGCAGGCCCAGCGAAATGAAAAACTCGGGGCAGATAATATTTCCCCAGTTTCCCGAGGTCCAGATTTCTTTAAGGGTTCCGCCAAAATAGGAGAGTATGACCAACCCGCCAACGAGACCGACGCTTGTTCCCCAGAAAAACGCCCAGAACCCAACCTTGGTCAGGCCCATCCCGAAATTGAGCGGGGTGAACGGTAGCCCGATGAGCCGGAGGTAGAGGACCGCCGTAAACCCGTTTCGCGCAATGGCATCATCATATTTCCCAAGTCTGTCGCCTATCAGCGCCGATGCGAAATCCCGGCCCAGCGTGCGCGCAATCATAAAACCGGCGCTGGCGCCCAACATGGCCCCGATCCAGACATAGAGGAAACCCCAGCAACTGCCGAATATGGCGGCCCCAAGGAAGGTCAGGATGCTGGCGGGAACGAAAAAACAGGCGGCTGTCGCGAAAAACAGGATAAATGCGAAGGGCGCCCACAAGCCGATACGCTCGAGGTATCGGCCGAGGGTTTCCTGGGTGAGGATGTTCTGAAGGGGCGTGAACCGGATGAGGCATACGGCCGCCACAGCGAAAACGCAGAGAAGAATGCCCTTCACCACCATGCCGTGGGAGAATTTCTCCGCTTTCCTGGAGGCCGTTTTCATAGGGTTGCGTGCCGGCGTTCCCCATGGGACCGCGCCTTGCAGCGAATGGTGAAAGCATGGGCGCAGGAACTTACGCCTGCATCGGACGAGAACGTTACTTGTTTTCGGCAACAAAGGCGAAGCCGCGCTCAATACCTTTCTGATTGAGATCGAAAAACTTTTCCTTGCCTTTGAGGGCCGCCTGCATGCCCTTGACGGTTTCATCCAGTGTCAACAGTTCGGACGCGGCGCAAACCGCGCCGATCATCACCATGTTCGCCGCCCGCTCCGAACCGACCTCTCGGGCCAGTTCGACCGTGGGTACCTGGAGCACCCTGAGGTCCTTGCGTGTAGGGCTTTCGGGGATAAGGGACGAATTGAGGACGGCAAGGGCCTGCTCCTTCAACATCGGCTCGAACTTATCCAGGGAAGGCGAGTTCATGGCCACCAGGATGTCCGGGTTCGAGGCCACGGGAGACGCAATCTTTTTGTCCGACAGGGTCACCGTGCAGTTGGCGGTGCCCCCCCGCATCTCAGCGCCGTAAGAGGGAAAGTAGGTGACATTGAGTCCTTTGTGCATGGCGCCATGGCTCAGTACATAGCCCATCAGCAAAACGCCCTGGCCGCCAAAGCCGGCAAACGTCGTTCGGGTAATCATTTCTTATCCTCGTATCCGGTGGTGTCCTTGAGGACGCCCAGTGGGTATGTCTTGACCATTTCCTCTTCGACCCAATCCCAGGCCGCCTTGGTCGACATTTTCCAGTTTGTCGGGCAGGGGGAGAGGAGTTCGACCAGGGAAAATCCCAGATCGTCCAACTGGCACTGGAAGGACTTTTTGATGGCCTTCTTGGCCCGTCGAATATGCTTGGCCGTGGCAAGGGAGCAGCGCTCCACATAGACAACCCCGTCGCTGACGGCCAGCATGGCCGAGATATCAATGGGGTTGCCGTGCAGCCGCTGATCGCGGCCGCCGGGTGCGGTGGTCGCATTTTGTCCCAGGAGCGTGGTCGGGGCCATCTGCCCCCCCGTCATGCCGTAGATGGCATTGTTGATGAAAATGGTGGAGATTCTTTCGCCCCGGTTCGCGGCATGAATGGTTTCGGCGGTGCCGATGGCCGCCAGGTCGCCGTCCCCCTGATAGGTGAGGACGAACTTGTCCGGATGGACCCGCTTGATGCCCGTGGCGACGGCCAGTGCCCGGCCGTGGGGGGCCTCGACCATGTCAAAATTAAAATAGTTGTAAGCCAGGACCGAACAACCCACGGGCGGCACGCCGATGGTTTTTTCGCGCAGGCCCAGCTCGTCCAGACATTCGGCCACCAGCCGGTGGGCCACGGAATGGCCGCAGCCTGGGCAGTAATGGGTCGGGTTGTCTTTCAGCGATTCAGGTCGTCCGAAGACCTTCTTGTAAGCGACTTCTGCGTTCATACGTCTATCCTCCGTCCCACTTCGCCGTCGCCGTAGGCAACGGATCGCAGAAACTCTCCCACCTCCGCAGGGGTGGGGATGACGCCGCCGGGGACGCCGTAGAAATGAATTTCAGCCCGTTCGCCGACGGACAGAATCACATCTTCCACCATCTGTCCCATGGACAGCTCGAACACGGCCACCTTGCGGGCCGATGTGGCCAACTCGCGAAGCGCGGCCATGGGGTAGGGCCACAGCGTGATGGGGCGGAACAGGCCGACGGCCATCCCCTCTTCCCGTAGCTCGTCAATGGCGCTCTCGGCGATGCGCGCCGCACTGCCATAGGCGACAACGACGATTTCCGCGTCATCGGTCTTGTGGGTGGCCCAGCGCAGTTCGTTGGCGGTTATCTCGTCGTATTTGGCCTGGAGATGAAAGTTGTGGTCCCTCAGTTCGCCCTGTTGACCCAGGAGCATGGAATAAATGGCCCGGGCGTCTCTGCCGGCGCATCCGTTCAGGGCCCAGTCCTTTTTGGGCAGGTCTTTCAGGTCGATAAAATCGGGAAACACGACCGGTTCCATAACCTGGCCCATGAGACCGTCGCCCAGCAGCATGACCGGGGTG
>JAFDKD010000342.1 GCA_019307165.1 Deltaproteobacteria bacterium
CCGAAGGCATCGCACGCCTTTCCCTTGTAAAACAGAACCCCGGCCTGGCTTTCCCGAACGATGAGCTGCGCGCCGAATTTGATCTCGCCCGAGCCTTTCTCCGGTATCCGGTGGACCAATTCAAGCCCGGTGTCGTCGAACCACTCGATGACCTCAAGAAAAACGATGTTGTCGGTGGCCATAAATGCTCCCCTCTAAGCTTATAGTAACGTGATTTGTCATTCGCTCAGAAACTCGGACGAACGGGGCTCCGCTTCCGCAGGGGCAACACCTGGATACCCGCCTGCGCGGGTATGACTTTTAGGCCGCCCCGATGGCTTGGTGGATGCCCCTAGATCCCCGCGCCGGGATGACGATAAACAGGGTTGAAAAAGCCGGCCGGCAATCGCCGAAATCCTAAAAATCGACTCCCCGAAGAAATTGAACCTTTAATTTCTCTGTGATCTCTGTGCCTCTGTGAGAAATTTTTTTATTTTACCTTATTTTCACGAAATCGGGAAGGCGATTCCCGGGAATATCCCTGAGTTCCGCATATTGGCCGTCCTTTTGGGAAAGAAGGGGCGCCTGCACCGGCCAGTCGATCGCAAGGCCGGGGTCGGACCATATCACCCCGCCTTCACAATCCGGCGCATACACATCGTCGCATTTGTAAAGCACCACCGCCGTCTCACTGAGCACACAGAACCCGTGGGCAAATCCACCGGGAACAAACAACTGACGGCGATTTTCATGGGAAAGCCGCGCCGACGTCCAGCGCCCGAAGCCGGGCGAGCCCCTGCGAATATCAACGGCCACGTCGTATATCTCGCCCTGCACGGCCTGGACCAGCTTGCTCTGGGCGTGGGGATATTGATAGTGCAGTCCCCTCAGCGTGCCCCTGATGGAAAAAGAGAGATTGTCCTGTACAAAAGTACAACCGATTCCGGCCCCCGCGTACCGGTGGGCTTGAAAGGACTCCATGAAATAGCCCCGGTCATCTTCGAACACATCCGGTTCCACAAGCAAAACGCCATCGAGGCGGGTCTGAGACACCTTCATGATCAACCGCCTTCCTCCCGGTCGAGGATCCTCATCAGGTACTCCCCATACCCGTTTTTGCAATAGGGCATCGCCAGCGACCTGAGTTGAGCCGCGTCGATGTATCCCATTCGGAAAGCAATTTCATCAATGGAGGATATTAACAACCCCTGGCGCTCCTCGATTACACGGATGAAATCGGATGCCTGCATGAGGCTTTCGTGCGTCCCCGTATCGAGCCAGGCAATCCCCCTGCCCAGCTTTTCCACATAGAGATCTCCCATATCCAGATATGCGCGGTTGACGTCCGTAATCTCCAGTTCCCCTCTATCCGAGGGTTTCAGGGAGGCGGCGATATCCTTGACCCGATTGTCGTAAAAATACAGACCCGTAACCGCATAATTGGATTTCGGGTCCGCGGGTTTCTCCTCGATATCGACGACCCTGCCCTCAGGGTCGAAAGTGACCACGCCGTAACGCTCCGGGTCCCTGACCCAGTAGCCGAACACCGTGGCCCCCCGGTCCTCCGAAACGGCGCTTTTCATTTTCTCTCTCAGTCCCTGTCCGTAAAAAATATTGTCCCCCAGGATCATGCAGACATCTTCATCCCCGATAAAATCGGCGCCGATGATAAATGCCTGTGCCAGTCCCTCGGGTCGGGGCTGCTCTTCATAGGAAAAGTCAAGGCCCCACTGGGACCCGTCGCCCAGCAGGTCTTTAAAAAGGGGCAGGTCTTTCGGGGTGGATATGATCAGGATTTCCCTCATGCCGGCGATCATGAGGGTGGAAAGCGGGTAATAGATCATGGGTTTGTCATAGACGGGAAGAAGCTGTTTGCTCACCACCCGCGTTATGGGGTAAAGCCGGGTGCCGGAACCGCCGGCCAAGATAATTCCTTTCAACGTTTCCTCCTTATAAAAAATTAGGTTTAGGTTAAGGTTGAGGTCGAGAAAAACATAGGTTAAGGTCAAGGTTAAGGTAGAGGTCGAGAAAAAAATAGACAGATAACCAAATAACCGATAACGCCCTTTTCTCTCGACTCTAGACTACCGGCGAAGCGCAGCCCTCTCTCAGCCTTAACCTCAACCTCAACCTGGCGCAGCCCTCTCTCAACCTTAACCTCAACCTCAACCTGCGAAGCGCAGCGAAGCCTGTTTCCTCCCTCCCATACAAATTATACACGGCGTTTGCAACAAAAACCCTTATATTCGACCCCTGCCGCGTGCCGTACGAGCTGTCGGCGGTCGGCCACAACGAAAATGCGACAGATCTCAACGCTTCCTGCCGGTGGCGTGCGAGTCCCCAAACCACCCCATGTAAGAGCCGAGCCCAAATTAGGCGGTGGATTTGGGCCAATAGAGATGCATTTTATTGATCCCCTTTTCCTGTTATGATAGGACATGTTTCGGAATGAAGGCAGGTCGTGGTTTTCCGGAGGGCATTTTCAAGACATGCAAGTTCGCCGTTTCTTCGGTTAACATCGGTTTCGGCTTCCCATACCCGGCATTCCAGCATTCCATTTTCCATCATGCCCCATAATTTGTAAACGTCATAAGCGGACGAACAACAAAGATCAGAATCCATTTTGATATCTGTTCCCGAGGACACCCCATGAAAACAGCCATCTGCCAGATAAACCCCGTCATCGGCGACTTCGAATACAACTGCAAGTTGATCGTGAGCGCTGCCGAAAGGGCAAAAAACGAGGGATGCGAACTGGCCGTATTTTCGGAAATGGCCATTATCGGTTACCCTCCGAAAGACCTTCTGGACAACCCGTCGTTCGTAGAACAGAACCTGGCCTGGATCGGGAAAGCCGCCTCCCGGGTCAAGGGCATTGATATGGTTTGCGGGTATGTGGACCGCAACCCCCGCAAATCCGGCAAGCCTCTGGTCAACAGCGTCGCACTCATCCGAAATGGAAAAATCGCGGAAACCGGCGGAAAACGGCTTCTTCCCTCATACGATGTGTTCGACGAAACCCGCTATTTTGAACCGGCCCGGGAAAGCCTGATCTTTGAGATGAAGGGCAAGCGGTGGGGTGTGACCATATGCGAAGACATCTGGAATGTGGAGGGCATTTCCACGACGCCGCTTTACGGGGTGGAGCCCGTGGCCGACCTGGCAAACCGAAAGGTCGATATCATGCTCAACATTTCCGCCTCCCCCTACACGGTCGATAAGGGCAACCTGAGACTCGAGATCCTGAAAAACATGGCCCGCGCATACGGGTGCCCCGCCGTCTACTGCAACCAGGTGGGCGGCAATGACGAACTGCTTTTCGACGGGTCCAGCCTCGTCGTGGATGCCCGGGGCAGGCTTATTTGCCTGGGCCGGCAGTTCGAGTCGGACTTCGTGATATGGGACCTGGACGGAGATTACGAGGAAATCGTAGACCCCTGGCCTTCGGTGGAAGCATCCGTTTTAAGGGGCCTGGTCATGGGCACCCGGGACTATACCCGCAAGTGCGGCTTCACGAGGGCCCTGGTAGGCCTGAGCGGGGGCATTGACTCCTCCCTGGTGGCCTGTATCGCATGCGAGGCCATTGGCGCGGAAAATGTCATGGGTGTCAGCATGCCGTCTCCGTATACCTCCCGCATGAGCCGGGAGGACGCCCGAAAACTGGCCGCGAACCTGAATATGCGACTTGAAGAGATCCCCATTTCCGACCTCTTTTCCGCATACAAGGACACCTTGAAACCGCTTTTTCAAGGCTGCGAAGAGGACACGACCGAAGAAAACATCCAGGCCAGGATCCGCGGCAACCTCATCATGGCCCTATCGAACAAGTTCAATGCGCTGCTCCTCACCACGGGCAACAAATCCGAGTTTGCCATGGGGTACTGCACCCTGTACGGCGACCTCAGCGGAGGCCTGGCCGTCATATCCGACATCCCCAAGACCATGTGCTACCGGCTGGCCCGATTCATCAACAGTGACGCGGAGATCATTCCGAAAAGGATCATCGCAAGGCCGCCAACCGCCGAACTCAAACCCGATCAGACGGACCAGGACACGCTCCCCCCCTACGATGTGCTGGATGACATTATCGAGGCGGCCGCGGAGAAAAATCTGGGGCTCGATGCCATCGTTGCCAGGGGCCACGATCCCGCTGTTGTGGAAGACGTGCTGCGGCGAATGGCCTTCAACGAATACAAGCGGCGCCAGGCGCCGCCCGGTCTCAAGATTACGAGCAAGGCCTTCGGTTACGGGTGGCGCTATCCCATTGCCAAGGGGAAGAAGGTGTATTGAGAGGGCAGAGGGCAGAGGGCGGAATACAGAGAATATCGAATAACGAATATCGAACAAGGAATGTCGAAGGGGCGGGATACAGAGAATATTGAATAGCGAATATCGAACAAGGAATGTCGAAGGGATGGAAGGAAGGTGTCCCGTCTTCGCTGCTTCGCAGCTACGCCGCGGCAAGCAGAAAAAATAATGTCAATCGAATTTGATTTGTCAATATTTTCTAAATTCTAATTTCTAAATTCTAAATTCTAATTTCTAAATCTTCAATCTTCAATCCAGAGGCGGCGCTGACCGGCAAATTCCCGATGAGGGTTGAGTTGCGACTAAGCATCCTTCCCACCGCTCTCGTC
>JAFDKD010000343.1 GCA_019307165.1 Deltaproteobacteria bacterium
GCCGGTAAGACAGCCAGTACAGGGCCTCTTCCACCGCATCCACCACCTTGTCCTGCTCCCGCAGGTACATGAAAAACTGGAATTTATCCACGGGCATCAGGATGCCCCGGGGCACGTGTCCCCGGATATTGCGCTTGATGGCGTCGGCCTCGGATTCCAGCCTGGCCACCTGGTCGGTCAAATTGTCAAAGGCCGTGCAATCTTTGGCCAGATGACAATTGACCGCTTCCAGGAACATCCGGGCGCATTCGCTTACCTTGTCGGCGTGCCTTTTGAGGTTCTCAAAAGGCGATTTGTAGAAAAGGTACATAAAGTTTGTGCGCATGACGGTTCTCCTACTATAAAATGGTGACGAACAGCTTGAAAAGGGCCATGGAAAGCACGATGGTCAAGGGCAGCGTAATGAACCAGGAGTAAAAGATGTTCCGGACGACCCTGAGGTCGAGAACGCCCATTCCCCTCATAAAACCGATGCCAATCACAGAGCCCACCAGCACGTGGGTAGTGGATACCGGAAGTCCCAGGCGTGAGCAGAGCAGAATGGTGGTGGCGGCCCCGAATTCGGCGCAGAACCCCCTCACCGGAGTGATTTCCGTGATCCTTTTTCCAATGGTCTGCATCACACGGGTCCCCATTACCATGAGCCCCCCACCCACCGCAGCGCCGCCTATTGCCAGCATCCAAACGGGGACCTGCACCTGCATGGCCACCGTCTTGGTCTGGACCACCGAGTAGATGGCCGCCAGCGGACCCACCGCATTGGCCACGTCATTGGCGCCGTGGGCAAAGGCCACGTAACATGCGGTCATGATCTGGAGATAGCTGAAGACACATTCCACCTTTTCCGTTTCATCGCCCCTGATCCATCGGCATTCGGGCCCCCCCAATCTGGACAGCAGCGTCCGTCCCGCAAACCCGGCCGCTACGGAAAAGGGAAGCGCAACCAGCAACGCTTGAAAAAACCCCAGATCCAGATGGAGATTCTTCAGGCCCTTGAATATGACCGACAGGACAATCACAAGAAACACCACCGACAGCATCCACGGCGCATAGCGCTGGGACGACCGATAGGGGAGATCCTCGGAAAGGATTTTCTTTTGAATGAAAAAAAAGATCCCTCCGCCGATGACGGCCCCAGCCAAGGGGGAGATCACCCAGCTTGCCGCAATGGCTCCCACCTTGCCCCAGGATACCCCTCCAAAGCCCACGGCCATGATCCCGAATCCCACCACGGCTCCCACAATGGAGTGGGTCGTTGAAACGGGCAGTGCCATAAAGGTGGCCACCTGTACCCACATGGCGGCTGAAAGCAAGGCGGCAAACATTCCCAGCATGAGGATTTCGGGGGATCCGATCAGCAGGTTGGTGTCGATCATGCCCTTTCGAATGGTGTCAGTAACATGCCCTCCAGCAAGAATCGCTCCGGCCACGTCCAGAATCGCGGAGACAATGACCGCCTGTTTCATGGTGAGGGCGCCGGACCCGACCGATGTGCCCATGGCATTGGCCAGGTCGTTGCCGCCGATATTGAAGGCCATATAAAGGCCCACAAGTGTGGCGAAGGCGAGGATCCATGTATCAGCACTGCCGGAGAGGAGATCGATCATCTGTAAAAATTCCTGCGTTTATGAGTGCGGGAAAGACCGCGTCGGGAAAAAAGGTGCTTGCCGCGTCGCGCCCTCCACCGGTTCTTCCATCGTTCCCTCAACCCGATGAACCGGTTGCTCGGGCCCTGTAAACGATCGTTCAATACCTACACTTTTGGCGCCGATAAGTCACTTGTTTTGTCGTATGGCCCGATGGGGACCGTAAACGGATTTATCACCAATTCTTTGCATTGTTAACCGAATGCTATCCGTATTTTAGCGCCGCCGTAGCACGGACCTGATCCGTCGATCGAAAATGTGTGTGGGATCGAAATGGGGTGCCTGAACGGGAAAAGCTGAGATGAGTTGACGCAATGCAACCAATAAATATTGCAAAGAGAGTATATTTTTCTTAAAATCAACAAAAATGCGATGGCAAGCGAGATGAAAAAAATGGTTGCGTCAAGAGAATCGGTGATTGGATATGATCCCCTAAGTTCCTGTGCAGGGATTTCGCGCCGATGCAAAGGGCGCATGTTCCAGGCACTCGCTTTGCTTTTGATGATCATTCCCACGGTAGCCTGGGCAGGAACAGCCACCGGGGTCAAAAATGTGATCGTGATGGTGCCGGACGGGTGCCACGCCAGCATTCAGACCCTGGCTCGGTGGGTTAAAGGCGCACCGCTGGCGCTGGATGAAATCAATACGGGTGCGGTGAAAACCCACATGGCCAACTCCGTGATTACCGGATCGGCCGCGGCGGCCACGGCCTTTGCCACCGGCCACAAGACCTCCGCGCATTTTCTGAGCGTCGGTCCCAAAACCGAGGACCTGCTGAGCACATATACGCCCGAGGCCGGCGCCGCGCCCTACGTGCCTCTGGCCAGCGTTCTGGAAGGGGCCAAACTTATGGGAAAGGCCACCGGACTGGTGGCCACCAGCCGCGTTACCTACGCCACACCGGCCGCTTTTGCCTCCCATTTCCACGGCCGCGAGATGGAAAACGAATTGATGGAGCAAATGGTGTATCAGGACATGGACGTGGTGTTCGGCGGCGGCAAGCGCCACCTGCTCCCCGTGGACCAGGAGGGGGGACTCAGGACAGACGGAGAGGATCTGCTGGGGATTCTTCGGGATCGCGGATATCGGTTCGTGGAGACGAAATCCGAGATGGAAGCACTGACGGGAGGAAGGGTTTGGGGGCTCTTTTCCTCCAGTCACCTGTCCCCGGATACGGACCGCGCGGAATTTGGCCCCACTGAACCTTCCCTGGCTGAAATGACTACAAAGGCCCTGGAGATCCTTTCGGAAGACCCGGACGGTTTTTTTCTCATGATCGAAGGCAGCCAGGTGGATCTGGCCGCTCATGCCAATGATCCAATTTATATGGTCACGGAGTTTCTGTCATTCGATGCCGCCGTCAGGGTGGCGCTCGATTTTGCCAAGTGGAGCGATAATACCCTGTTGTTGGTATTTCCCGATCACACCACCGGCGGCCTATCTATCGGCAATTGGAGAACGGACTACACGTATACCGCTACGACTGTGGAGGATGTCCTCACGCCATTAGAGGGGATGAAAATCACCTCTTTCGGAGTTGGCAAAAAGATCGGCGGTGACCAGTCTCCGGCGAACATCAAGGCCCAGATCCTGGAGTGGTGGGGCATCGAAGCGACGTATGGGGACATTAGGGAAATCCGGATGGCTATGAGGAAAGGTCAATCCATCGAATATGCGCTGGCGCACGTGATCAGCAAGAATCACACGGTATTCGGATGGACCACCCACGGTCATTCCGGTGGCGATGTTCCCCTGTGGTCTTACGGCCCACATCGGATGGTGGGCCTTTACGACAATACCGAGTTGGCCCAGGGCGTGGCAAACGCTTTCGGTTTCGACCTGAGCAAGGTCAACGAGCGGCTGTTTGTGGATGCCGACACAGTATCCGCCTCCGTAGCCGTGGACATGAAAGATCCCGAAAATCCGGTGTTGAAGATCAGGGGCGCATCTCTCCCATGCAGCAAGGATATCCTGATATTGGGCGGTAAAACCTATCGGCTGGAGGGCATCGTGGTCCATGCCCCGGAGATCGGCAAGGTGTTCATTCCCCAAGAGGCGGTCAACATTATCAACGGCAACGAAGCCCTTCCGGATATTTCAGCCGATGAGACATTAACGGATCCCGAAATGTGCGCCAGTTATGATTTTTTCACCGGCGTGATGCACGTCCCCTGCTTCGACGACGGCGCCGATTCCTACTGGCTGGACCTCCAGCTGGTGCCGGGCGATGCGGTGCTGTTTGAGTTGATTGGATGGGGATATAATTAGTTTCCATCCAGAAATAGCTCTTTTCCGCAATCTCTGTGTCAATCTGCGGGTTTGGTTGTGCGACATAAACAAAGGGCGCAAGGCACAGGGCGCAAGGCATAGGGTCAACAGATTAATCCGGCTTGATAAAAAAGCGGTTTTCCCCTGAGCCCTATGCCCCATGCCCTTAGCCGTATGTGTATGCCTCCGCCCAAACTCTTGATTTCCTTGGTCTTGCGAAAAATAGCACATTTCTGAACTGGAAACAGAATAGCGCCCAAATTCATATTAAGAAAAAGTATATTCCCTGACCCGGCATCGCTTCATTCTGAGACTTTCCTGCCCGTCTGCTTGTCCACGATCCACGCCTTGAAATCGGCCGCCAATTCCTCGGCTTCCGCCAGGTCGTCGGGCTCATTGATCTCGATTCGGTAGTATCCTCCCGAAACGGCGGTAAAACCCAATCCGATGTATTCGGATCGGATCTTTTCATGATCGTGGGCCTCCTCATCCGCGTCCCAGATGTCGTTGTATCGCAGCACGACGGTGTGAGGACCAGGCGGGATGTGGATCACGCGCGCTCCGCTGTACAGGACCTTGGTGTAAAACTTCTCGATGACCTGATCGTCCACGCTGTGCACCTCGATGTAATCGGGCACATATAAAACCGCGGTGGTTCCGGGGTCGGCCGATTTATCGACGTCCACATAATCGACCTGCCCGGCCAGCAGTAAACCTATCTTGAAGTGCGATCTGCGCCCCATTTGTTGTGTCTCCTGAATCGTTTGACTTCATTTCATTGAGAAATCTATTGTTTGCAAGCCCTTTCCCCCAAAAAAGGGAATCATGCAAGTGCTAGCCTGGTATTAAATAGAGGTCAATCTAAAAATGTTTAAATATATAATTATAATATTTATCTAATGTTTTTCTAACAATCCCGGGCATGGCTGTTTTTCATCCTACC
>JAFDKD010000344.1 GCA_019307165.1 Deltaproteobacteria bacterium
TATACCCACGCCAAGCAGGGTTACCGGCTTTTTATCGGCGGCTAAGACGCCGCCGGCCATCAGAATGAAGAAACACATCACCAATACAACCCAATTTCTTTTTCTCATCACTCGTCCCTCCTTGTTGAAGGTTCCTAACCAGCCAAAGACCCGGATGGTCTTTAAGCCTCATCAAACCAACGACGCCCGCCATATTAGCGTCGGACCGGGCGGACGGACATGATTATTGGGAAAGTGCATTAGCCGACTTCTTTACATTCAAGGCTTTGAGTGTGATGTTGTTCAGTGCCCCGGCCATCAATTCTTCGTCATGGAGGACAGGATGTTCCATCCTCGGAGCGGCATGACTGCGCAGGCCATGATGATGGTGTTGGAAATCAGGTTCCTGTTTGAACACTCAAAGACGCCTTGATCCTCTCCTCTCTTGATTAACGGCTCAGAGTCCCAGCAGCTTGCCAATGATCTCCTTCTGGATCTCCGAGGTTCCGCCGCCGATGGGCTGGATGCGCTGGTCGCGCCAGATACGCTGGACCTCGTACTCCATCATGTAACCGTACCCGCCGTGGAGCTGGATGCACATGTCGGCCACCTTGACCGCGGTCTCGCAGCAGAACACCTTGCACATGGCGATCTCCTTGCCGCAGTCCAAACCATTGATCCACAGCCAGACCGCGTGATAAGCCAGCCGCCGACCGGCTTCGATCCAGGTCAGCATGTCGGCGAACTTGTGTTTGTTGACCTGAAACGTGCCGATAGGCCGGCCAAAGGCTTTTCGTTCCTTGCAGTACTGGAGCGTGATGTCGAAGCAGTGCCGGGCAGCCGCAGTCGAGCCAACGGCCATATTCAGCCGTTCGGTCTGAAAGCCGTGCATGGTCTGGTGGAAGCCCCGGTTTTCAACGCCCAGCACATTGCCGGCCGGGACGCGCATGTCCTCGAAGGCCAGTTCGGCCGTATCCGAGGCCCGCCAGCCCAGTTTGTCCAGCTTGCGGCTGACCGTGAAGCCGGGCGTGCCCTTGTCAACGATAATGTGGGTGATACCGCGCGACCCCTGGTCCAAGTCGGTCTTGCAGGCCACGATATACCAGTCGGCCCGCACCCCGTTGGTGATAAATGTCTTTGATCCGTTGATCACAAAGTCGTCGCAGTCGCGCACGGCGCGAGTGCGAATACCGGCCACGTCAGAACCGGCGTCGGGCTCGGTCACGGCCAGGGCGCCGATCGATTCGCCCGCAATGCCCGAAGCCAGGTATTTTTCTTTCTGCTCCTGGTTGCCGAAATCCCGGATGTAAGGCATGGCCACGGCGCAATGCAGTACCAAGCCGGCGGCCGTCCCGCCGGACCGGCACTTGGCCAGCTCTTCGGAAAAAACGACTTGATAGCGGTAGTCGCCGCCCACGCCACCGTATTCCTCAGGGAAGTCACCGGCAAAAAAACCCAGTTCCCCGACCCGTTGGTACAGCTCTAAGGGAAACTCGCCTTTTTCTTCCCATTCCTCCGCGTGCGGCGCCAGTTCCTTGGCCACCCACTTGCTGAATATTTCCCGGAACATCCGGTGGTCCTCTTCAAACAGCCATTCGCGTTCCATGCTTCTCACCTTTCTAAAATCCCTCGATCTTGCTCAAAACATCACTCATGACCTCGTCGGCCCCCCCGCCGATGGACAAAAGACGCGTATCGCGGTAGTGCCGCGTAACAATGTTCTCGTTGATATAGCCCGTTCCACCGAACATCTGAAGGCAGCCGTCCACCACCCGGCGGATCAGCCGACCGGCATAAAGCTTGCCCATGGTCACCTCCCGGGTGACATCCATATCCGCTTCTTTCATACGCACGATGTGGTAGGTCATTTGCTTGAGCAGCTCCAGCTCGGTGACCCAGTCCGCCAGACGGTGCCGAAGGACCTGTTTGGCGATCAAGGGCTCGCCGAAGACCTCCCGCTGCCTGATGTACTCGACCGTCATATCGATCACGTCCCGGCCGGTGACGTAGACCCCCGGAAGGGGAAAGAATCGCTCGTGCTGGAACTGCTTCATCTGGTAGATGAAGCCCTGGCCTTCCTCCCCGATGGTGTTTCGCAGGGGCACACGGACGTTGTCCAGGTAAAGGAGCGCCGTATCGCTGCAGCGCATTCCCAGCTTGTCGAGTTTCTGCCCTATGCTGAAGCCCGGGGTGTCGGTCGGGACCACTATCAGACTGAAGGTATGGTAGCCCGGCTTGTCGTCGGTCCGGCAGAGCAGGGTGCAGTAGTCGGCCACGACGCCGTTGGTGATGAACAGCTTGGACCCGTTGATGAGCCACTCATCGCCGTCTTTGACGGCCCGGGTCTTGAGACCGGCCACGTCTGATCCGGCGCCCGGTTCTGTTATGCCGACGCAGGACACCATGTCGCCCATGACGGCCGGCTTGAGATACGTCTCCTTCAGGTAGTCGCTTCCGAATTCAGCAATAGCCGGGGTAGCCATATGGGTCTGCACGCCGATGGCCATGCCCACACCCCCGCCGTGGATGTGCCCCAGCTCTTCGATGAAGACCAGGTCGAACCAGTGGTCAAGACCCTGCCCGCCCCACCGGGGGTCGTAGCGGATGCCAAGGAGGCCCAGGTCGCCCATCTTTTTGAACAACTCATGCAGGGGCGCCTGTCCCTCTTCCTCCCATTTGTCCATGTTGGGGTTGATCTCTTTGTCCACGAAGTCGGCGACGGTCCTGCGGAGCATCTGCTGCTCTTCGTTGAAATAGAGTCCGTCGCTGTTGCTCCGGCCGTATTTTGTAGTCATGACTTGTCCTCTTAACCTTTCATATGGGCTCGAAATAGTCGATATCCAGAATGCAGCCCTTCTTCTCCTTCTTCCACACCGCGCGGACACGGGTTCCGATCTTCATCGTCCGGCGCACCAGTTCAAGGTCGCTCAGATCGAAGCCGGAAACGAGGTGGTAAAAGTTGCTGTCCGAGCCGTCGAGGAGTATCTCGGCGGAGATGAAAGGCGGGTCGGTAGGCATGCCGAAATAGTGATAGTCGGTCAGCGACCAGCCCAAGACCTGCCCCTCGTTGGAAACCTGCACCCATTCGTCCAGAGGCACAAAACAGTCGGCGCAAAACGACCTGGCCGGAATAAGCACTCGTTTGCACACCGGGCAGCGGGTACCGAAGATGCGTTCGTTTTTGAACTCTTCGAAATAGCGCCACCAAGTTGGACCGGTGGCCGACTCGTAACGAAGGCTGGCTTCGACTTCCAGGATAGCGTGTCCCTTCTTGTTGAGCTTATACATGGTCAACCTCCGGTCATTAAACGGGTTGAAAATATTTCAGATCAAGCATGTGGCCTTTCTTCTCATCGGCCCAGACCGCTTTGACCCGTGATCCTCGCCGGACCTTGGCCTTCGCGGCTTCCGCATCACCGCCGTCCAGTCCCCCCACCAGATGGAGGAAGTTGCATGCCGTGCCGTCCAGCCGAATCAGGGCGGCGATAAAGGGCGGTTCCACCGGCGCGCCGTAAAACGGCCGGTTGGCCTGGACCCAGGCCACGATCTCGCCTTCCTGGGCCACTTCGACCCACTCGTCCATATCGGCGTTGCAGTCGGGGCAGAATGATCGGGCCGGAACCAGTACCTTGCCGCACTTGGGGCATTTGGTGCCCCAGATCTTTTCTTCTTTTAACCCTTCGAACCATTTGTAAAAGGCCGGCCCCAGGGCGAACCGATAGGGCAGCCAAACGTCGTGTTCCATCGTACTGAAATGTTTGGTCATGGGGTATCTCCTCCTAAAGATCCGACGACAGGATCATGACGCCGTTGAACTGGTTTGCCCCGCCCAGACCGTGGGCCAATCCCACCTTGGCCCCATCGATCTGCCGTTCTCCGGCCCGACCCGTGACCTGTAAGGCGATCTCGGCCGGCCGGATCATGGCCGTGGCCCCGATGGGGTTGGTGCATAGCACGCCGCCGGAGGGGGCGCAAGGCAGCTTGCCGCCGCGGGCGAACGTCCCCTTCAGGGTCATTTCGCTGGCCTGGCCGTAATCACAGAAGCCGAAGGTCTCGAAATGGAGCAGCTCGCAAAAGGTGAAGGGATTGTAAACCTCGGCCACGTCCAGTTCTTCGGTGGGATTGGTGATACCGGCCTGATCGTAGGC
The DNA here is from genome assembly GCA_019307165.1 of Deltaproteobacteria bacterium. Classification (GTDB taxonomy): domain Bacteria; phylum Desulfobacterota; class DSM-4660; order Desulfatiglandales; family Desulfatiglandaceae; genus JAFDKD01. The sequence goes on from JAFDKD010000344.1 coordinate 4,128, forward strand.
TTGCCTGGCCGCTTCCTCGGCCCCCTGATCCTGGACCCGGTCGGTGTCGCCTATGAAGTAGGCGTTCCCTCTGAACCCGACCCCTTTGACCCAGGCCGGTTTGTTTCTCATCTTCCTGGCCTTTTCCTCCGAAGCGTAGATCATGGCGCAGGTGCCGTCCGAGGTGGGGCAGACATCCAACTTGCGAATGGGATAGACGACCACCGGCGCGTTTTTGACTTCCTCTAAGGTGAATTCTTTTTTGATGTGGGCATGGGGGTTGAGAATGGCGTCCTTGTGATGGTCCACGCTTAGCTGGGCCGCTGCGTCGCGGCAGATGTCTTCCGGGATGTTGTAGCGCGACATCCACTGCTGGGAGAGCAGCGAGTAGTATCCGGGTGCACCGGCCATAAAGGGCCGGACGTGGAAAGGATCGCCCACCGTGGTCATGGTTGCCTGGGCGTCCCCTTCGTGCATCTTTTCCGAACC
>JAFDKD010000345.1 GCA_019307165.1 Deltaproteobacteria bacterium
ATTGAGATTCAACATTATTTGAAGTAAATGCCATTTTCCGCTTTCCATACCCAGCATTCCACTATTCCATCATTCCATCATTCCATGTGGCTTACAAACGACAACAGCCGCAAAAAGAACTATGATTCCAATAGGTTGTAGAATTTACGAGACGTTCAATTAAGATGTTCGGGATAGACATGAACTTCCGCTTGTTGCCTTGTTGTTTACCGGCGTTTTCTCCCTTGTAGTCGAACCTATTGAACCCAATTTTCCAGATGCAGACCGTTAATTCTTTCAAATTCTCTGGTATTGTTGGTCACGAGGGTCAGACCCTGTGATTTGGCCGAACCGGCTATGAGCAGATCGTACGGTCCTATGGGCAACCCCTCCTTTTCGAGTTGGACGCGGATCGCAGCAGATTCCCGCACAGAGGAACGATCCAGATCAATCACGTTCAAAGGCGCAAGGAACTTGCCTAGGGCGTCCCATGTTCGTTTTCGGTATTGGCTTTTTTGAGCGCCATACTCAAGCTCAAAGACCGTAATGATGGAGATCGCAACAGTTCTGGGGGAGTGGTGCGTGAAACGCTTCCGGCGGATGGTGTTTGATCAGGTATATGCAAATATTGGTGTCAAGCAGATAGCGTATTACAAGGATTCCATCACCTGCATGAAGGGTTGATGACGCCCGTATTCCAGGAAGTCATCTGGAAATTCGCTGAGAGACTCAAACAGGGAGTCCCATGTGGGCTCCAAAGGTTCGAGTATAACCCGGTTGCCGTTCTTGTATATTTTCACCTCGCTGCCGAGAAATCTGAATGCCTTGGGCAGCCTTACCGCTTGAGAATTGCCGTTCTGAAATAGCTTGGCCGTGTCCATGCTATACCCTCCTTCCAGTATATATATTTTATATATACATGGCGGTGGATTAGAAGTCAAGTGTATCGAGTAATTCCGGAAGATCTTTGAGCGATCCTTCAAGGATTCAAATCTGTCATTGGGATATAGGGGACGTACATCATAAATCCTATTATCTGATGTACGCTATAACCGCGTTGAGTATTTATCAGGTAGAATTGTTCCGCTGCCATTCCCATCGTTCGGTAAATCAATCCGGCGATCTTGTAATGAAAGGAAGCTGTTCTCAACATGCCGAGTGATCTTAACGTTAACCGCTTGCGCCCTTCTTTTTCTTCGCTGCTATTTGAATCGCCACGAGCGTCAGAAACAAGAGAAGCCCAAGGTAGTTCCACAGGCTGCCTACCCAGATGAGAAGTATGGCGGCCGTGCCATACAGGACGGTTTCGGGCCAACTGACGGGGGTCAGGAAGTAGCGCTCCAGGCAGATGACAAACGCGGTAATGGCAAAAAGCGAAAAGATAATCGTTTCTGTCACCTCCCACGGGGGCCCGTCCAGCAGCAGGGGATGATACGCCATGATGATCGGGATGATGTAGATGCCCTTGGCCAGTTTCCAGGAAGTAAAGGCGGTTCTCATAGGACTTGATCCGGCGATTCCGGATGCGGCAAAAGACTCCAGGGCCACGGGAGGGGTGACATTGGCATCCTGGCTGTACCAGAACACGATCATGTGGGCGGTGATCAGGGGGATTCCCAGGTCCATCAATCCCGGACCGGCAAGGATGATCAGGACGATGTAAGACGCCGTCACCGGGAGTCCCATGCCCAGCAAAAGGGAGGTGAGGGCGATCAGGATCAGGGCCAGGAGGGGCACGCCCCTGGACAGGGACACCACCAGGGAAGAGAAATGAAGTCCGGTGCCGGTCAGATTGACGATCCCCACGATGATGCCGGCGGCGGCGCAGGCAACGGCCACGAGTACGGCGTTTCGCGCGCCTTGCTCCAGGGTGTTGAGCAGGGTCCTGAACGAAATTCTCGAATGCCTCCGCAACAGGGCCGTCAAGTACACGGCGATAATGGCGATAAATCCGGCCATCATGGGGCTGTAGTTCATCATCAGGACGGTGATCAGAATGGCCACGGGGATGATGAAGTGAATGCCGTCCTTCATGGTCTGCCCGATGCGCGGCAGCAGTTCTTTGGGTTGACCCCAGATCCCCTGTTTCTGGGCCTCGAAGTGAACGAACAGGATCACCGAAAAGAAGTAAAGCAGCGCCGGTATGAACGCGATTTTGACGATTTCGAGATAGGGCGTCTGGGTGAACTCGGCCATGAGAAAGGCCCCGGCGCCCATGATGGGCGGCATCAGCTGTCCCCCCGTTGAGGCCGCCGCCTCCACGGCCGCGGCCACATGCTTTCGATAGCCGACCTTTATCATCATGGGGATGGTGAAGGAGCCTGTGGCCACCACATTGGCCACGGCGCTCCCGGCAACCGACCCCATGAACCCGCTGGCGACCACCGCCGTCTTGGCAGGCCCGCCGGAAAAACGGCCCGTAATGGAATAGGACAGGTTGATGAAGAAATTGCCCGCCCCGGTCTTATCCAGAAACGCCCCGAAAAGAATAAAAATAAAGACAAAGGTGGCGGCCACGCCCAGGGGAAGACCGAATATGCCTTCGGTCGTCAGGGAAAGGGTGGTGGCGATGCGCTCGACACTGTAGCCCTTGTGGACGAACAGTTCGGGCATCCACGGTCCGAAATAGCCGAAGAGAAGGAACAGGCAGGCGATGATCATCAGGTTGAGCCCGATGACCCGGCGCGTGGCTTCCAGCACGAGCATCACCAGGGCGATGCCGATCCGCAGGTCCCATGCGCTCCAGTCCCCCTGCCGATCGAAGATGCCGTCCAGATCGAAAAAGACATATGCGCCCACGACCACGGCGGCGGCGGAAAGAAGCAGATCCACGCACATGGCCGCATTGAACCTGTCCTTGCGGGCGCCCTTGTAAAGGGGCTTGGTCAGGAAGGCCATGACCAGGATGCAGGTCAGGAAGACGGAGCGGTGACGCATGGCCGTCATGGCGATGACCCCGGCCGTGTACAGCTGAAACAGGCTCAGGGCGATGCCGATGACGGTAACGACTTTGGCAATGGTCCACGCGACAGCGGTTGTTGGTTTTTCCTGGGCTTTGGCTGGCATCAAATGCTTCTTATCATACGGACGTTATCAATGATCAAGACTGCCTGTGTCGCGGTTAAAACCGCTCCTACAGCGGTATGGCGGCAGAAGAACACAATGTCTATGGTACGGGGCCAAATGCAGCGCCTTCACGGCTTCTACGGCGTGGCCGGGTGCGGTAAAATATACCGCCGGAGCCGGTAAAGCATGCTCACAGGCCGGGCCGAGAACTGCACGGCCGCATGGGGAGCCATGGCGGTGAGGTTCGTTTCCATGCCCCGCCATATGAGCGTATGATCCACCCCCGGGCTTCCGATCCGCAGAATGAAGTCGCCGGTGGGCATGTGCATGTCCACCACGGCTTCGTAAGGGCCTTTTTTGACCATATGGCCGACCCCGGGCATTCGGCCCATACCGGCCCCGAATTTCAGGTAGCGCTCCTCTTCGATGTAGATCCGCCCTTTTCTGTCGAGACTGTGTTCCTCCCAGATGGGCGTATTTTCAACCGAGTGGTTGTATTGAAGCGTAAACCGTTCACCCGGCTGAAGGGGCGCCACCAATAGCGGTTCTCCGCCCTTCACAGGGGTCACCCGCAGTTCCAGCCCGCCGGGCGCCAGAAGGCCCGCGAAAAGGGCGGCAACAGCAAGACCCGCCGCACCCGCGAGAATCAGCCGACCGGACGGTTTCAAGGCGCGCTCCTAGGGCACCAGGTTGGCGGGAACGGCGATGCCTTTTTCCCTGAGATACTTGATCGTCCCCGGATGAAGCGGTATGGGAGAATACTTCACCGCATTTTCCGCAGTCGTATAGCGGGCCGACGGGTGGATCTTGACCAGGTAGTCGTTGTGCTCGTAAAGCGCCTTTACCAGGTTGTAGACCAGGTCCACGGGCAGAGACGCCTGGCAGATCATCACGTTCCACACGCCGATGGTGGCAACCGGTTTATCCACGCCCTTGTAAACACCCCCCGCCAGTTCGACCGCGGAATATTCCGCGTTGGCGGCCAGTATTTTTTGGGTCTGCTCCGGGGTGAACGAAATGATATGGATGTCGTGAGTGGTGGCCAGGTCCAGAATGGAACTGGTGCCCGGGCCCACGGACCACGTGCCCACATCGATGGTGCCGTCTCGCAGGGCATTGGCGCTTTCGGTAAAGGACAGGCGGCTGTCCCTGTAGGAATCCAAGGGGATGCCCAGGGCCTTGAACACGACTTCGGCCATGAAATTGGTGCCGCTGCCCGGGCTGCCGCTGCTGATCTTCTTTCCCTTGATCTGTTCGATGTTCGTAATCCCGCTTTTCTTGAGGGCCGCGATCTGGAGCAGGTTGGGGTACATGATGGCCATGGACAGGATGTTGTGCTTTTTCCCCTTGAACTTCTTGGCCAAACCCTTGTAGCCCGCCACGGCAACGTCTCCCATGACCTCGCCGATGACGGTTTCGCCCTTATGCGCCAATTTTACATTTTCCACGCTGGCCCCGGTCACCTCTGCCACGGCGCGCACGCCTTCGACATACCTGGACCAGATTTCGGCCACGCCCCCGCCGTAGGGATAATAGATGCCGCCCGTTCCCGAACGTCCACGCCAGGGCCACACAAAGAACCGAAATGATGCTTGCTCGTCTCATGGATCAGCCTCCGGAAATAAAAGGTTCTCTCTCAACGTCCCTTTGGGATACACAGATGCGTTACTGACTCGCGGTTGTTATTTTCAGGATAATTGTCTTGGGTTTATCGGGCATCCCGCCGACAGGATACACAAAACCGCCCGTCTGCCCGGGCTGAACAAGCCCTTTTTTCGTTTTTCTGGGAATCCATCCGCCGACGGCCTTTCCGTTGTCAAGAAAGATGTTCACGCGATAGCGCTGGGGCGTATCGCTGACGTTCCTGATCGAGACCTTGAAATGGAGGGTCTCGGCCCCGCCCCAGTTTTTCATGAAACAGGTGAACTCCTCCAGCGCGGCCTCCTGGGCAATCGATTTTTCCAGATCGGCCTCGGCCACGCACGGGAACGTGTTGGGCGCGCTCTTTGCCGCCGATTCCGTACTCATCCCTGCGATGCCGAAGCACAGCAGCAGTGCCGGGAACGGCGCGAACACCCTGGATGCAATTCTTAACAGGTTCATCCTTGAGCCTCCTTTCGCTGATAAGGTTAACGTAATGTCGTTGGATGTTGGATAATAAGGGTGAAAATTGGTTAATGAAAAAACGGTATGGCTTTATCGGCACATTGAATATACGAGAATCGCCTCGAGGTGTCAATTGGCGGCCGTTCGCCCTGAGTGAGGCAAAAGGCGACTGCGAAAGAGAATATCGAATATCGAACAGGGAATGTCGAATGAATTGAACATTGAAAATTGAACATTGAAAATTGGGGAAAGACTTGAGACGAGAGTCTAGAGCTAGAGACGAGAGATGAAAAGGCGTTATTCGTTATCAGTTATTCGTTAATAGGCGAGCGTCTAGGGACCAGAGGGCATAGAGCGGAATTTGGGATTAGAAAAATTTAAAATTTTGAATTGAGAATTTAAAAAACAAAAATATTGAAAACATATTTCCAGACAGAATTTATCAGTCTTCGCTGCTACGCAGCTACGCCGCGACAGGCAGGATTAGCAGGATATACAAGATGGTGTTTTCGATTTCCGGAAGAAATCGAAAACCATGCATCCGCCTTAAAACCGGCGGCCAGAGGCGGCGCTGCCTGCACACCGTCTTGTCGCGGCGTAGCCGTCCCTTGGCGAAGACGGAAGCAGCGAAGCAGCGAAGACGGGACACCTCATATGAAACTCCGTGTAATTTTGACAACCCGTCCGTGCTCGTGCTCAGCGAAGCGGTGCTCGTCATCGCGGGGTTGTAGGGCGGTATTTTACATGCCGCCGAAGATCAGTTGTCCTCT
>JAFDKD010000346.1 GCA_019307165.1 Deltaproteobacteria bacterium
GGCGCACCGGTCGTTTCCCCGATCAGGGTGGGGCCCATGCCCGCGCTCAGGATGGGGTATTCGATGCCCAGCATGTCACACAGTTTTGTTCTCAATACGCGTTTTCCCATGAATTGCTCCTTTCCAATTTTTTTCTAATAATTTCAAATCAGCGATCAATCCGTCTATTCGACGTGTTCGATAGCGCTCGCCCGTTTTCATTAGAACGAGAAAAAAAATTGCCATAAGGTCCATCGCTAAAAAAAGGTTTTACGGGCTATCTGCCATTTCGTTTTTTTTGTCACAGCGGCCTTTGGGGTTTGGGCGGCAGGTAGTAGACCCCCGGTCCGGTACCCGCTTCAGGTTCCAGCAGAAATGCCTCTTGCCGGGCAACCATTTGTGAGATTCGGCTTTCCGGATCATTCAAATTCCCGAAGTGCATGGCCTGGCCTTCGCAGCATATGACGCAGAAAGGCGCCAGGTCCTGCTCGATGCGGTGCAGACATAGATTGCATTTTTCCGCTTTGGTTCCATCCTCATTGAGCGTCAAGGCGTCGTAGGGGCAGGCCGGCAGGCAGAGTTGGCACCCGGTGCACAATTCATGGTCCAGCATCACGATGCCGTCTTCCCGTTTGACGATGGCCTCCTCGGGGCACGCCTCCACACAGGGCGGGCTGTCGCAATGATTGCAGAGCCTGGGGAGAAACGTCAAGTGCAACCGGGGGAAACACCCGGCCGGAAGGTCTTTGCCGGGCGCGTTTTCGGTTTCCACCCGCACCCATCCGCCGTTGCCGTTGTTTTCCAGTTTGCAGGCAATGGTGCAGGCCTCGCAGCCGATGCACCGCTCCTGGTCGATAACGAGTCCCCAGCGTTTTTTCACTTTTCCGTCTCCACGGTTCCGACCACTTCCACGGCAACATCGTTCATGTGCATGTTGGGTTCGTAGACCCGTTCCTGGACCGGGTTGATGACATCGTGGGTCAGGCAGTTGACCCCGCCTTCCCCGAACCGGTCCATCCACCATCCTTCGGTAATGTCCACCACCCCCGGTGCGACGGCCTCGGTCACGCGCGCCTTGAGCGTTGTCCGTCCCCGGTCGTTGAACACCGTGACCCGGTCGTCGGTTTCGATTCCCCTTGCAGCGGCGTCCACCGGGTTGATGTCCACAAAGGGCTCCGGGTTCATGTCCAGCAGTGGTCTCACATTGCCGAACATGGAATGGGTGCGAAACCGGCTGTGGCCCTGGATAAAGGCCAGCGGGTATTGCTTGCCCTTTGCATCCAGGGGCGTTTCCAGAGGTTCCAGGTAAACGGGCAGGGCCTGCCCCACATCCCTCAGGGCCTCGCTGTACAGTTCGATCTTGCCCGATGGCGTGGAAAAGGGGAGATCGATCTCCGTTTCCATGTCGGGCACAATGTTCAGGGGCATGGGCCCCTCCCTGAGTTTTTCCCGTGTGATGCCTTTCAATGAGTCGTGCCCGGAATCAAGGATCAGGTCGATAAACGCTTCCTCCCCTCCCTGAAAATACTCCCCGAATCCCAGTCGCTTGGCTAGACCGGCGGCAATATCCACGTCGGAGCGGCACTCGTAAAGGGGGTTGATCGCTTTCTGTTGGCGTTGAATGAATGGGAAGGGAAACGGAACAAGGTCGGAAAATTCCAGGTAGCTGCAGACCGGCAGGACGATGTCCGCATAGCGGGCGGTGTCGGTCATGAACAGTTCGGTGGAAACGATCAGCTCCAGGCTGGGGAAGACCTCCCGTGCAATCTTGTTTGTGTCCGCGCACTGGTTCAGGAAATTAATAAAGGACAGCCACACCGCCTTGACAGGGAAGGGCTCGCCCTTGATGGCTGCATTGTAAAGTTGAAGAATGCCCAGCCGGGCATAAGAGGGCTTTTCCGGATTTGCGTGAAGGAAAGGCTTCCAGTTGAGCACGGCCGGAAGATGGCCTCCCCCAAATGTGGCGTTCACGTTTCCCGTGATCGAGGCGACCGTGCCCAGGCCCCTCAGGGAGATGTCGCCATGATAGGTCCGGGTAAATCCCATATGGGTCACGAACAGGGCCCTTTCGGCCCTGCCGATGCGCCTGGCGAGACCGGAAATGGTGTCGGCCGATAAGCCGGTGATTTTCGCGGCACGGTCCGGGGGATACGCGCCGGCCAAGTCCATGAGACACTGGAGCGCCGGCCGGCAGGGTACGCCGTTTACCCTGTAGGTCCCCGTAAGGGCGGGTTTTGCACCTGCCTGGCCGCGGGGGACCGCCGAATCCGTGGCGGCGTCCCATATGACAACGTCCCGCTCTTCGGGCAGGCCTGCGTCGTTTCCCCTGACAAAGGCCCCGGTTTCATCGTTCACCAGGTAGGCCCCCACCGTATGCCGTCTGATAAAGGCCTCGTCATGCAGACCCTCGTCAAAAATAACGTGCATGAGCCCCAGGGCCAGGGCTGCGTCGGTCCCCGGTTTGAGCCCCAGGTAGGCGTCGGCCTTGGCGGCGGTGACCGTAAAGCGGGGATCGATAACCGCCACAAAGGCCCCATTATCCTTTGCGTCCATGATGCGCCGCATCATGTTGAGCGGTTGGGATTCAGCCGGGTTGGTTCCCCAGACCACCACCAGTTCGGGTTTGGATCGGCCCGACAGAAAATCGGCCATGAGATAGGCATAGGGGAATTGGGAACCGAAGATCACCCGGCTTCCGCAGGGAAGGCCGGCGTCTCCGTACCCCCACGCGCTCACCCTCGTGGACTGGGTCAGGCTCGCCAGTCTGAGGTATGCCCCGAATTTGGTGGTGCCGGCGCCGGGGCCGCCCAGGACCCACCCGATGGCGGGCCACCCGTAACGCTCAGCGATATTTTTGAATTTATCCGCAATAGTATCCAGGGCTTCGTCCCAGGATATGCGCTCGAATTTTCCTTCCCCCCGCTCGCCCGTGCGCTTCATGGGATATTTCAGACGGTCGGGGTGATAGGTGATGTCCAGGCTGCACAGGCCCCGCAGGCAGATCCGACGATATTTTGGGTCCGGGAAGTCGGCCGGCTCTACCTTGACAACGCGGCCGTCCCTGACGTGGGCCATGATCCCGCATGCATCGATGCCGCAGTGGGCCGGGCACACGGTGCGGATCTTTTCTGTTTCCCTCATCGAATACCCCTATTTTCTAAGGCGGCCGTTAATATCTAGGCATGCGTTCCGGAAAAGTCCGATATATTCTGCTTCTCATAAACAGGAGTGTCTAAATAATGATGACCTTCTTAGTTCCAGCTAAACCCTCCACCTCTGGTGCCGTCCTACGCCAAGGCTTCGGCCCGACAGGGAGAACCCGGAGAGGTTCTACCGATCCGGGGAGAAAAGAACCAGTCGTATAAGCTGGCTCAAGGTTGTTATGTTGATGCGAGGACTCGGAAAATCGGACCTGAGCTTGAAACGTACAACCAAACGGAGATTCAACTCATTGATTCGTATTGCGGTTCAACCCCCGTTTCCGTCATCCCCGCCACCCAGTCATCCCCCGCCAGAAAGCGGCGGGATCTTCGACCCGCGAAGGCGGGGACCCGCAGAGCGGGGCTCTGCGGGAGGAGACTCACTACGACCTCTTTTTCGGCTTTAGCACGACAGCCGGTTTTGTCCTCTCGGAATACTTAAAATCCTCTGCTTCCCTGCCCGTGCCGTACTTCTTCTCCAGTTCCTCGAGCGGCCCCGCATCCATGGCCCGGACCGGGCAGGCCTCCACGCAGGTGGGCAGCCGACCCTCCAGCCGGCGATCCAGACAATAGTTGCACTTGCGCATTTTGGCGCCCGGTTCCGGGCCGAACTGGGGCGCGTCATAAGGGCAGGCCTTGAGACACTTCTCGTCGCATTCCGTATTGCCGATACAGGCCTCGCCGTCCACCACCACAATGCCGTCCTCTTCCCTCTTGGTGATGGCGCCGGCCGGGCACGCCGGCACGCAAACCGGGTCCAGACAGTGCCAGCAGGGGGCGATCATGTAGCTGACAAACACATCCGGAAACTTGCCTTTTTCCGTGTAATCCACCCGCATCCAGTTCTCCGGACCGGCTGGGATGTCGTGCCAATCCTTACAGGCCACACGGCAGGCCATACATCCGGTGCACCGCGTCTGATCGAAATAGAATCCCATCTGCATAGTTATGTTCTCCTAGTTTATCCGAATCAAACAATCTTTAAGTTCGTTAGTCAAAGGGAGCCCGTTATGCAGCCTGCAATCAGCTGACAGCTTATCCATACTTCGAACTCGATTTGCCACCTCTTCAAGGTCGGTCCGAAGCCATGCCTTCCAATTCCGTACTGTTAAGGCTTTTCCGCCTGGACCAGCGACGTGTTGAGCACGGCGGCGCCGCCGCCCGAATAGGCGTCATTGGTGAGGGTGTTGGCGCAGGCGCCCCTGTCGATGCCCTGTTCGTCGGGCCGGTACCATGCACCTTCGAAAATGGAGATCACACCGGGCGTGATCCGCTCGGTCACCCAGGCGGTGATGGCTACCCGGCCCCGGTCGTTATATATATGAATTTCGTCCCCGTCCCGGATGCCGCGGTGTTCCGCATCTTTCGGGTTGATCCAGGCCCGGTGGGGTTCAACATCCCT
>JAFDKD010000347.1 GCA_019307165.1 Deltaproteobacteria bacterium
GCGACTGGGATACCGCTACTATTCAGCCGATTCCGATAAGATCCTTATCCTACTTCACGGCGCGGCCTGGCACAGCCGGTATTTTCTGCCCCTTGCTGAATACGCTGGGGATCCGTTGGCTAAACGGTCTGACGGCCATGGAATTCAACATGCAGGAAAAGGCGCGTGACGGCACCGAAACCCTGCACTACTCCTATCGCCTGACCACCGCTTACGCCCCGCGGGACTATGAAAATGATCTCAGGGCCATATCCCAGCCCCTGCTTGTCATTGCCGGGACAAAGGATGAGGCCTTCGTCTATTGCGAATACGAGCCTCTGATCTCTCGATATACGGAAGTGGAGGTGCAGCTGCTCCAGGGCGTTACCCACATGGGAGTGGTTGTAGGTCCCGAAATACGGCCCGTTGTCAAAGAATGGCTGGAAAGCCTTGGAAACAAACAATAGCAAGCAGCACACATGGGCAATGGCAGTGGGAGGGCGTCGTGAGGCTGTCCCTTTAAGGTTGGTCGTCATGCGGGAAGACTTTGGGCTTGACAACGCGTATTGAATACTTCAAAATGGTTTCAATATGAAACCATTGGGGGGGTGATCCTATGGCAACGGTAACCGTAAAGAATATTCCCGATGAACTTTATGCGCGGTTGAAGTCAGCGGCGGATACAAATCGACGGTCCGTCAATAGTGAAATTATCGTCTGTATCGAGCATGCCGTAAAGAGCCGTAGAATTGATCCGAAAGAACTGCTTCCTCTTGCTCGCCAATTGCGCGCGTTAACCGCCGCACATCCTGTCAGCGATGAAGAATTCAACCAGGCAAAATCAGAAGGCCGGCCATGATTGTGGTTGATACGAATATTATCGGTTATCTATTTCTGTCAAGCGAGCGATCCTTATTGGCAGAACGCGCCTTAAACATGGACAGTGAATGGGCAGCCCCGCTCATCTGGCGCAGCGAAATGCGCAATGTCCTGGCGCTCTATATGCGGAAAAATATCATCAAACTGGAGCACGCTCAGCGCATTATGGACGGAGCCTTAGAATTGGTAAAGGGCAGGGAATATGAGGTCGCGTCTTACGATGTCCTGCGGCTTGCTTCTGAAAGCACGTGCTCTGCCTACGATTGTGAGTTCATCGCTGTAGCAAATGATTTGGAGGTTCCATTGGTAACCTCCGATAAGAAAATACTCCGTGATTTCCCTAAGCGAGCCGTGTCACTGAGTGCATTTTGTGATTAACGTCCTTTTTTTTAAGACCGGAATCGGTTTCATCCCTCAACCTCCGCCTTTATGCTGACCACGATTTTGTAAAACACCGTCAGGACAAATGCCCCACGCTGTAAATCCCCAGGGTAATGGTCAGTTCGACGCGGACGCGCAGGTCGATTTATTGGGGAAGCTGTTCGATCAACACATGAGCGGCATCGGCCGACGGAGGAAGTAAGCCTGTCGGGTGACGGATTCCCTCGGCACTTTAAGGACGGGCTTTAGTACAAATCGATGTCGATTTCAATCGATTACAAAGACAAATCACCGTAGGGCGGGATTTCATATCCCGCTAATGAGACCGCCAAGGAACAACCGATCTGCGGCGGCATATAAAATACCGGCCTGCAACCCAACGATTACGAGCACGCCGGAATAAACATCACAACCACGAACGGTTGTTAACGTAGTGATCTTTCTCGCTCATCTTCACATTGTAGGTATCTTAATGAAACGCGTTCTAAAGACCTTGCTTATCCTTGTCGTGGCCATGGTCCTGGGTATGGGTTCGGCCCTGTGGGTCATCTATAACCCGCCGAGCGGACACGGCGTGCTGAACGGCGCCTGGTGGACGGACCCGCTGGTGGGCAGTGCGGAGGCCAACATGTATGTCCGCGCCGTAGTGGCCCGGATCGGGCTTTTCGCGCTGAACAAGACCGAGACCATATACTACACGGCCTCGAGCGACGATCAAGGCGAACCGCTTCGCGGCGAATGCGATTACGTCATTGGGGGCGAAGACATGGATGCCAGATGGTGGAGCATCACCGCATACGGGTCCGACCATTTCCTGATCCCCAACGAACAGAACCGTCACTCTTTTAATATGAAAAACGTTCACAAGGACGACCGCGGACAGTACAGGATCCGGCTGTCCTCACGGCCTCAGGAAGGGGACTGGCTGCCTTCGGCCGGAGAGGGAGACATATCGCTCATGCTCCGCCTGTACAACCCTGCGGCGACTGTTTACGACAACCTTGAAACAACCCCGCTTCCCCGTATCGTCAAGGAGGGCTGCCCATGAAACGCCGGCTGATCAGAATTGCGGTCGTACTGGTCCTGGCCGTCGTCATCCATGTGATCACGGTGATGTTTTATCCCACCGGCTGCCTGCTGGCCCTCTCCATGAAAGGGAAGAAGGAAGGGCGGCAGGTCAACACCATGGTCCATGCCCCCCGGGTCACGGCCGCGTCCAGGCAAGTGGTGCGGCCGAGTCCCGACCTCCTCTACTCCATCTGCGCCTACGACGTATCCGAGGCCCCCCTGCGGATCACGGCGTCCGTTCCGGATACCTACTGGTCGCTCTCGCTTTATGCGTCCAATACGGATAATTTTTTCGTGGTCAACGACAGACAGGTGCCGTCAAAGGAGATGGAGATCATTCTGATCGGTCCGGATATGGCGGCCCCGAAGGAGGAAACGGCCCAAGTGGCGGTCTCCCCATCGGAACGGGGCGTCGCCCTGATACGCATGCTCGTTACGGGTGAGGATCAGTTTGCTCATATACAGAGCATACAGAGGCAGGCCAGGTGCGAAGTCGTTGACTGACGTCGATACTTAGGAAAAAGTGCCGGTCTTGAATCGGCAAGGGTAGAAGAGAAAAAAAATGAAACCAGCAAAAAGGGGAGCGCATCATGGGCTTGATGACGGCGGAACAATATGAAGCGAGTTTGCGGGAATTGAACCTGGTGGTGTACATGTTCGGCGAGCGGGTGGAAAACGTGGTGGACAATCCCATTATACGGCCCTCCATGAATGCCGTGGCCAAGACCTACGAACTGGCGGGACGTCCCGAGCACGAGGACATCATGACCGCGGTTTCCCATATCACGGGCAACCGCATCAACCGTTTTACCCATATCCACCAGAGCGTGGACGACCTGGTGAAAAAGAGCAAGATGGGCAGGCTCCTGGGCCGTGAGACCGGCTGCTGCTTCCAGCGCTGTGTGGGCATGGACGCACTCAACGCGCTTTCCATCGTCACCTTCAACATCGATGAAACGCACGGGACCCCTTATTACGGGCGCTTCAGGGATTACCTCGCCTTTGTTCAGGAAAAGGACCTCACGTGCGACGGGGCCATGACCGATCCCAAAGGGGACCGGTCGCTTCCTCCCCATAAGCAGCCGGACCCGGATCACTACCTCCACGTGGTGGAAGAGAGGAAAGACGGTATCGTGGTCCGGGGCGCCAAGGCGCACCAGACAGGGGCTGTCAATTCACACGAAATCATCGTCATGCCGACCCTGTCCATGCGCGAGGAAGACAGGGACTATGCGGTTTCCTTTGCGCTCCCGGCCGATGCGGAAGGCATCCTCTACATCATGGGACGCCAGTCCTGCGACACCCGCAAGATGGAAGGCGGCCGTCTGGACCAGGGCAATCTGTTTTTTGGCGGTCACGAAGCACTTGTGGTATTTGACGATGTCTTTGTTCCCTGGGACAGGGTGTTCATGTACAGGGAACACGATTTCAGCGGCCGGCTGGTGGAGAAATTCGCGGCTTATCACCGCCAGAGTTATGCCTGCAAGGTGGGCGTGGGGGACGTCCTCATCGGGGCGGCCCAGACCGCCGCAGAGTACAACGGCGCGGAACGGGCTTCCCACGTGAAAGACAAGATCGTGGAGATGAACCATTTGAACGAAACCCTGTACTGCGGATGCATTGCCTGCGCCTCGGAAGGCGGCAGGGAACCCAGCGGCACATACAGCGTCAACAGCCTGCTTGCCAATGTGCACAAGCAGAATGTGACGCGTTTCCCGTACGAGATTTCCAGGCTGGCCCAGGACATCGCCGGCGGGCTCATGGTCACGCTGCCGTCCGAAAAAGACCTGAAAGGTCAGGAGACCTCAAAATGGGTGGAAAAGTATTTTTAGGCCAATCCGGATGTCTCAACCGAAGACCGCATGCACATCCTTCGGCTTATCGAGAACCTCACGCTGGGCACCGCGGCCGTGGGATACCTGACCGAATCCATGCACGGGGCGGGGTCGCCCCAGGCCCAGCGCATCATGATTTCCCGCAAGGTGAATATGGCGGAAAAGAAGCGGGCCGCGAAAAAGCTGTGTGGGATAGAATGAACGGCGCATGGGGTTGCGAGTTACGGGCTGACTTCGTCAGCTGTTCCCCGTTCTTCGTTCCTGGTTCTTGGTTCAAGGTTCAGGGTTGCGGGTTGCTTTGCACGCTCCCCCCTTTGTAAAGCTGTGCTTTACCCATAACCTGGGTTGCTGGACACAGGGGGTCACTGGGGATGTGGGACAAGCAACTTGATCATCACCTTCCACATAGCCGTGAGGTCATCGAGCCGCTGCAATC
>JAFDKD010000028.1 GCA_019307165.1 Deltaproteobacteria bacterium
GGCGACCTTTCCGGGAAGCTTTTTTTCCGGCGTTTCGTAGACCGGCTCGATCCCCTGGTCGATCTCCACATCCGCCACATACCGCTTGAGAAAGCAGATGCTGACGGCCTCGTCCAGATATTGACGGTTGCACGCCGTCTCGCACGGGTGGGGGCAGACCCGCCCGATGGATCCGGGAAGGGGCAGCCGGTCCCGGATGACGGCCAGGGAGCCCAGGTAATCGCCGTCCGCGATACGGCCCGCGTACCCGCGGATATCCAGGTGTGCCGGGCACGTGCGCTGGCACACGGGCTGGTCTTCCTTGTAAATGTTGTATTCCCCGGCCTTTGGGTTGGCGTAATCCACGGCCGTCCTGAAGGTGAAGTCCTCGTCGAAATCATCGAACATATTGACCGGGCAGACCTTGATGCAGGCTTTGCAGTCCGTGCACTTGCTGTTGTCCACACGGAGGGAGCGCTTCAGCACCCGCGCATCGACCTTGCCGTTGCCCCGGGTAATCTTCTTGATTTCGCTGTACGGCAATACCTCGATATTGCCATGATTACGGATCTTATCCAGGTCGGGGTTGATAAAGGCGTCCTCCGGCCCGATCAGCCGGTCCCTTGGGATGCGCTCCGCGCCAAGGGTGGGAAATTTCTCCACGACAGTGACTTGGGCCCCCTCTTCGGCCTTGGCCAGTGCCGCGCGAACCCCCTCGACACCACCGCCTACCACCAGTACCTTTCTATCTGACACGGCGTTATACCTCTTCAGTCGCTATTTGAAATACGGGCGTCCGCCCGGAGACCTCGGCCAGCGCCACCATGCCCCTGCGTTTGAGGGCCATGATCGTGCGAAACACCCGCTCGGTGGGGATGGTCAGGCTTTTGGCCAGTTCTTTGACGGATTGCGCGCCATCTTTTAGTTTGGCAAGAATCTCCTGAACTTCGGTTTCTTCCACGATGATCATGTCGATGGCGCGGTTGAACTCGTGTTCGGTGAAGATCTCGTCGTACATGTTCCCGATTTCGAGAAAAGGCGTACGCTTGCCGATCACCCAACGGATCTTCTCCCCGGCCAGCACCGCCTCGGCCGTGCCGAGCTTATCAAAGATCTCCGGCGCCTTCACCGGGTCCCCGTCTCCGCCCAGGGGGCCCAGGCTTCTGATCTTCCGGTCGAACTCGTTCACCAGTTCCACGAACACGGAGGCCTCGCCGGAAGAACACTGGCGGAAAGCCAGCCGCTCCTCGTTGACGCCGACGTGCTTGAAAAGCTTGCGCGTCATCTCGATTTTGGCCTTGGCCTGGTGATTTCCGGTTATGTAATGGCAGTCGCCGAAATAACAGCCCACAACCATAAAGCCGTCCAGTCCCTTTTTGAAGGCCCCGGCCACAATGGCCGGATCGATCCGGCCGGTGCACATGATGCGAACGATCTTGATCTCGGGCGTGTATTGCAGTCTGGAAACTCCAGCCAGGTCAGCGGCGGAGTATCCTCACCACGTGCAGCAGAATGTAAGTATTTTAGGGGTAAAGTCGTCGGTCACTCCCAACCTCCTTAGTAAAGCTCCGGGTCCATAGGACCCGGCTTTGAGGCCGCCTCCATAGGGGGCCTTGCAACTACCAAGTCCTGTAAGTGACTAAAGTGATCTAAAGTGACTAGAGTGCCTAAAGTTAAGGAATTTTTTGACAATCAATATGATGGATGAGCGAAGCTCCTCCACCACTTGATCCGCCAGACTGCTAGGCGGATTAAGCTCACTCTAGCTCACTCATAAGGTTATATCGCGGTTAAAACCGCTCCTACAGGGGTAATGGGATTATGTAATTCCTTCGGTGTAGGAGCGACTTTAGTCGCGATTCTCTAGACTCTAGACTCTCATCCGCATTTCCGTTATGGCATAGCCTGAAAACGCTGTCCCTCCACTATGCGAGAGTTTTGCAGATGGAATAAAGAAATGAGGGATTTTTTCTCTGAGCAAGGCCGCATCCGTCTTCGCCTTTCGGCTACGCCGCGACAAGCAAGGCTCATGGGAAAATCCTACTCTTCTTCAAGCCAGACAAGTCTGTTGTCCTTGCGCCATGCACCATGCGCCATGCGCCCTCTGTTTACCTCGCAGATGAATGCTTTTCATCAGCCTGCCCCCAGAAAAGCGTCGATTTGCGCTTCTAATTGTTCATCCGTAAATGAGTTGATGCTCAGGGCATGCTGGTAGCAGGTGGCTGCGCAGACGCCGCAGCCCTTACAGGCCACATCGATAACATGAACCTTGCGACCCTTGTCCGTTTCCCGTATCTCCAGGGCGCCGTACGGGCACAGGGCCACGCACAGGCCGCAACCCCGGCAGGCGTCCTCATCCGCCAGGACCGAGATGATAGGCTCCACCACCACGGACCCCTTGGAAAGCGGTATGGAAGCGCGGCCCGCGGCACCCAGCCCCTGGGCCACCGCCTCCCGAATATTCGCGGGGAACCTGGCGCTGCCGCACAGGTACACGCCGTCCGTTGCAAAATCCAGGGGTTTCAGCTTGACATGGCCCTCCAGGAAGAACCCGTTTTCATCGACCGGCACCCTCAGCAGCCGGGATATCTCCTCGGCATCTTCGTTTGACACCAGAGGCGTGGAAAGGACCACCAGCTCAGCGGGCAAATTCATATCCCTTCCCAGGAGCGCATGATATACATCGACTTTTTCGCCATCGACCGCCGGGGGGCGTGAGGGATCGTAGTTAATGTAACGGACGCCCTTGGCCTTTGAATCCCGGAACATCTCCTCATTTTCCACACCGTACATCTGCATATCCCGGTAGAGGATGGTCACCCTTGCCTCGGGATTCTTCTCCCGGATCAGCATGGCGTTTTTCACCGCCGTCTGGCAGCATATGCGGGAGCAATAGGGCCGTTCGTCGTTTCGGCTTCCCACGCACTGGATCATCACCACATGTTTGACGGCCGGATCCAGACCCGCCTTGAGCAGGCCTTCCATTTCTTCCTGGGTGATGACCCGTTGACCGTCGTAACCGTATAGCCTTTCCGGCACCAGGGCGCGGGCGCCCGTGGCCACCACGATAACCCCCAGGTCGATGTTCTTCGTGCCGGTGTCGGTGTCGATATCCGCCCGGTATTTGCCGATGAATCCCTGAACCGAGGTGACCTTGGCCCGGGTGAAGATGGTGATTTTCGGATGCCCCGATACCGCGTCGATCTTTTCCTGCGCAAACTTCGCGGCATCGGTCATGGTGGGCCCCAGTTTATTGAGCCGATTGAGGGCGCCGCCCAGGGTATCGTTCTTTTCCGCCAGGACCACCTCGTAGCCCCGGTTGGCCAATGCCAGGGACGCGGTCATCCCGGCCACGCCTCCGCCGATCACCAGGGCCCGGGCCTCCACCGCGGACATGATGGGATCCTGGGGCTCCAGCAGGGCGGCCTTGGCGATGCCCATGCGGACCAGGTCCTTGGCCTTGACCGTGCCGCCCTCTTGTTCCTGCATGTGTACCCAGGAACACTGGTCGCGGATATTGACCATCTCGAAAAGATAGGGGTTGAGGCCCGCTTCCTCGCAGGAACTTCGGAACAGGGGTTCGTGGGTCCTGGGAGTGCACGATGCCACCACCACGCGGTTCAGGTTCTGCTCCTTGATGGCGCTCTTGATCTCGTTGATCCCCCCTTCGGAACAGGTGTACAGGTTCCGCTGGACAAAGGCCACATGGGGGAGGGTCTCCGCGAAATCGGCCACGGCCTCCACGTCCAGGTAACCGGCGATATTGGACCCGCAGTGGCAGACGAATACTCCGATCCTGATGTCGTCGTCTTTCTTCTCAGGCAACGGCTTTCTCCTTTTCCATATCCGATTGAAACGCCATCTCCGCCGCGCGCGCCGCGGCGCTGGAGGCCTGGGCCACCGATTCGGGCACGTCCATGGGCGATTCGGCGCACCCGCACACGAAGACGCCGGCGGCGGTGCTGTCCACTGGAGACAGGGGGCTGGTCTTCAGGAACCCGTAGTCGTCCAGTTCGACCCCCACGACGCCGGCCAGCTGCCTGATCCCCTTGGTGGGGGCGCAGGCCGTGGCCAGAATCACCATGTCGAACGCCTCGTTTTTGACCTCCCGTTCGCGGGTGTCCTCATAGGTCACCACGGGATTGTTGTCGGGTCCTTCGGCGATCTCCGCCACCCGTCCCCGTACGTAACGGATCCTCGAGTGATTCCCGCCCCGCACCTTGTATTCCTCGAATCCCTTGCCAACGGCCCGGATGTCCATGCCGAAGATGGCAGAGGTGGTTTCAGGCTCGTGCTCATGGGCGATGATGGCCTCCTTGATGGAATGCATGCAGCAGTATCCGGAACAAAATGGGTAAAACCGAAAATCCCTGGAGCCCACGCACTGGATAAATGCCAGTTTCTTGGCCGTCGAAAACCCCTCCGCCTTTTTCTTCAGGGCATCGAGGGGCTCGACCACGGCCAGGTGGGCGTCGTATTTGTCCGCCCATTTCTTCCGGTCGTCGTCATCCTTGAACTCCCCGGCCTGATATTTCTTATAAAACTGGTCAGAGGGCTCGTTGAATTTCTCTTCAAGTTTGCCAAGGGCCTTCAACGATTTTTTCGCCTTTTTTTCCAAAGCCTCGATCTCCGCCTCCACGGCGCGGTCCGAGGGCCTGTCCAGGTGGCCGTCGGTGGGCCCGCTGGCGCTCAGGAGGCGCTCGAATTCGATAGCGGTCACCACGTTGGCAATCTCGTTGTACCGGTATTCCGGGATCAGGCCGGGATCGAACACGTCGTAGCCGGCAGCCACGATGATGGCGGCCACTTCCAACTCTTCGACCCGGTCCTCCTTGTCGAAGTTGATGGCTTCGGCCTGGCAGGTCTTGGCACAGATGCCGCATTTCTTCCCGTTCAGCTGGCGGCAGTGATCGGGATCGATGGTGTGGGTGGAGGGAATTCCCTGGGCAAAGTAAGAATAAATGGCCTTTCGCTGTCCCAGGCCTTCATTGAAGGCATCGGGCACCACAGTGGGGCACTTCTCGGCGCAGGCCCCGCACCCGGTGCACTTGTCCTCCTCCACGTATCGCGTCTTGCGGCGGACCGTGACCTTGAAGGCGCCCGCTTCCCCTTCGACCTTCTCCACCTCGCTGAAGGCCATCAGATTCACATTGGGATGTCGACCGACATCCAGCATCTTCGGCGAGAGTATTCAGATGGCGCAGTCGTTGGTGGGGAATGTCTTGTCCAGCTGGGCCATCTTGCCCCCGATGCTGGGCAGTTTCTCCACCAGATGCACTTTAACACCCATGTCTCCCAGGTCCAGCGAAGACTGGATGCCGGCGATGCCACCACCAATAACGAGTACGTCCTTGGGCATAATGCGTTCCTTATTGATTATTGTTTATTGTTTATTGCTTATTGATTATTTAGTCTTGGATTAAATTGAATACCTCTGAAATCCAAAATAACTTTAGTCACTCCAGTCACTCATAACTCATAATTCATAACTTAGTCACTTTAGCTCACTTTATTCTTTCCGCGATCATGTCATACAGATCGTTGATTTCAATATCCAGATCAAAGGCCGCCTTGGCGCAGCGGAAGTGGATCTGGCACTTGGGGCACGCAGTAATCAGGGTTCCGGCCCCGGTGGCGCCGGCCTCGGCCAGACGCTGCATCTGCATCTCCTTGGAACAGCTGGAACAGTTCATCCAACCGGTGGTCCCGCAACAGACGCCGTTTTCTCGAGAGCGGGGCATTTCCACCAGTTCGACCCCCGGCATGGCTTCGATAAGGGCCCGGGGCGCATCGTATATCCCGGCCAGCCTGCCCAACCTGCAGGGGTCGTGATAGGTGACGGTCGCCGGGGATTCATTCAACGCCACGGTCCCGTCTTCGATCTTCCCGGCCAGGAAATCAAGGATATGGATCGGTTCGAATTCCAGTTCTCCGAAATAACGCGGGTAGTACTCCTTGAAGGTATGGTAGCCCTCGGGACAACTGAAAACCACTTGTTTGGCGCCCGAGTCCCGAATGATATCCAGGTTTATCTCGGCCAGTGCCTTGAATTTGTCCTCATTGCCGTTCCACAGGGCATCGTGACCGCAGCACCGTTCCTCGTTGCTGACCACGGGCTCGACCCCGCAGCCGTTGAGGAGCTTGAGCACGTTCCTGGCGCTCTGGATGGAGCCTGCGTCAATATCCCGGAATATCACGTCAAAGTAGGGACGGCAGCCTACAAAATAAAAGACATCCCCCTTCTCCACCGTCTTTCCATCTTCCACCCAGAAGGTCCGGTTCTGTTGGACATCCTCGGTTTGAATGGCCGTGATGGTCTGGAGCATCCCGTTGTGCGCGGGCACACCGTCATAACCGAGGGCACGGGCTTCATCCCGGATGAGTCGCACGAACTCTGGAAAATCGATGTTGGCCGGGCACCGGACGCTGCATTGGGCGCAGGTCAGACAACTCCAGATAGTGCTGTCGGACGGCTCTTCCAACTCATAAAGCGAGCGCTCGATAATCTGCCGTGGTGAGAAATCGGGGAATACCTTGGCAACGGGACAGCTTCCGGTGCAAACCCCGCAGTCCAGGCAGAAATAGGTCTGGGTGGCGTTAACCAATTCAGCTATGGCAGTCATACATAAGCCTCTGCGTTTTCGGCCCTGTCAGGCCGCATGTTTCAGGGAAGAAGGTCCCAGGGACCTGACTTGATCCGTAAACTCCCTGGCCACTTCGGCGAAACGGGTCCCCTCGGCGGACGAGATCCACTCCAGCCGAAGCCTTTCCGGAGCGATGCCCAGAATCCCGACCAGTTCCTTGGTCAGGTTGAATGTCTTTTCCGCTTTCACATTACCATCCAGGTAATGACAGTCGCCGATGTGTCACCCGGCCACCAGAACGCCGTCGGCGCCCATCTGAAAAGCCTTGAGAACAAAATTGGGATTGATCCGGCCCGAGCACATGACCCGGATGATCCGCATGTTGGGCGGATATTGGAACCGGCTGACGCCTGCCAGGTCCGCCGCCGAATAGGCGCACCAGTTGCAGGCGAAGGTGACGATTCTGGGACTAAACTCATCAGACATAAAGCACTCCGAAAAAAGTTGTCAGCTGTCAGCGATCAACCGTCAGCAAAAAAATGATTGTATAAACAAGCCCCCTATCAGCTGTGAGCTATCAGCTCACTCCAGTGCTGCCGCTACCATGGTCAGCACTTCCTGATCGTCATAATGGAAAATGGATGCCGCTCCCGTGGGGCAGGCCACGGCGCAGGCGCCGCACCCTTTACAGAGGGCCTCCTGCACAAAGGCCACCGTCGCTTCCCCTTCCCGTTCCACCAGCGATACGGCGCTGTACGGGCACGCTTCCACGCACTTTCCGCAACCCCGGCAAAACACCTCATCCACGTGGGAGACCACGCCTTCCACGGTGATCTCTTCCTTGGACAGCACCACGGATGCCCGTGACGCAGCCGCCTGGGCCTGGGCAATACTCTCTTCAATGGGCTTGGGGTAGTGGGCCATGCCCGCCAGGAAAATGCCCTCGGTGGCGAACTCAACCGGCCGGAGTTTGGCGTGGGCCTCCATGAAAAACCCATCCTCGTTGAGGGACAGCTTGAACAGCTGGGCCTGCTCCGTATTGTCCCGCGGGACAATGGCGGATGCCAGCACCACCAGGTCCGGGTGAATGCGAATATCCCGGCCCAGAATGTGGTCCTTCACCGTAACCGCTATGTTTCCGTTCAAATTTTGAACATCAGGTTTGTCTTCCAGGCTGTATCGGATGAAGATGACCCCTTGATTCCGGGCCTCGCGGTACAGGGCTTCCCGCTGCCCATAGGTGCGGATGTCTCGGTAAAGCACATAAACGTCCATGTCCGGGTTGAGCTTCTTCAGTTCCAGGGCCGATTTCATGGTGTGGGTGCAGCAGACCTTGGAACAATAGGGGCGATCGGGTTCTCTCGACCCTACGCACTGGATAAATACGGCGCTTTGGGCGCCGGCGATCTTCTCATCCCCGTTCCCAAGGGCCTCGTCCAAATCCAGAGCCGTCAACACCCGCTCGTCCTGTCCGTAGAGATACTCGGCCGGTTTGAACTCCTCGGCGCCGACGGCCATGACCACGGCGCCGTGCTTCAAGGTCACATCCGAACCGTTTCCGCCTATGGTGGTCTCGAAGTTGCCGACAAATCCCGCGGTTTCCTTGACCGTGGATCCCATGTAAATATCGATCCGCTCGTGGCCCTCGACCCTCTCCAACATCTCCCGGATTCGATCGGCCAGGCCTTCGTTTCGCCAGGTGTCTCTGATTCTGAGGGCATTTCCCCCCAACCGGTCCGACTGCTCCACCAGATAGGTGTGGTACCCCTGGTCTGCCAGGCCGAGGGCCGCCGTCATGCCGGAAAGCCCTCCGCCGATGACCAGGGCCTTGTGATCCACTGAAATGGAAGGTTGGGGCAGCGGCTGTATCAGCTGGGCGCGGGCCACGGACATGCGCACCAGGTCCTTGGCCTTGTCCGTGGCCAGTTCATGCTCCTTTGAATGGACCCAGGAGCACTGGTTTCGGATGTTGGCCATCTCGAACAGGTACTGGTTCAGGCCGGCATCCTTCAGGGTCTCCTGAAAGAGGGGCTCGTGGGTGCGGGGGGTGCACGCGGCCACCACCACGCGATTCAGGCCCTCTCTCTCCACGACCTCTTTCATTTTGTCCTGGGTGTCCTGAGAGCAGGTAAACAGGTTCTCTTCCACATAAACGACGCCGGGAAGGCCCCTGGCGTATTCGCCTACCGCCGGCACGTCGACGATGCCGCCGATGTTGGTGCCGCAGTTGCACACGAAAACGCCGATCCTGGGCGTCTCGGCGGACACGTCTCTCTCTTCCGGATAGCTCTTTTCCCGGCTCTGCGAGCCGCGGGCATCCGCCAGGCCGGCCTTTGCGCCGCAGGCGGCCGCGCTGGCCTCCATGACCGAATAGGGGATATCCTTGGGTTCCTGGAACGCGCCGCAGACGAAGATGCCCGGCCGGTTGGTTTCCACCGGACTGAAGCTGCTCGTCTGGACGAACCTGTCCTGATCCAGCCCGATGCCTAGATTATCGGCCAGCTGAACCAGCGATTCGGGCGTTTCAAGGCCCACGGACAGAACCACCATGTCGAAGTTTTCGGCATGTTGCTCGCCCTGTTCGTCAACATACAAAAGGATCGGGTTCGCCGTTTCCGGGTCCTGGTCGATACTATGGATGCGCGACCGGATAAACCGCACGCCCTGCTCTTCTCTGGCCCGGTCGTAATAGCGTTCGAAATCCTTTCCGTAGGTGCGCATGTCCATGAAAAAGATGGCCGCGTCCAGGTCGTGCTCCGCATGCTCCTTGGCAATAACGGCCTCTTTGATGGCGTACATGCAGCAGACAGACGAGCAGTAGGCGTTGTCGCAATGATTCGTGTCCCTGGACCCGACACACTGGAGAAATGCGATCTTTCCGGGTTCCTTACCGTCGGAAGGCCGTTTGAGATGGCCCATGTAAGGGCCGGTGGCGCTCAGGATGCGCTCGAACTCCATGCTGGTGATCACATTGGGAAAGGCGGCATAGCGATAGGTATCGTAACGATTGGGATCAAAAGGCTCGAAACCGGGTGCCATGATGACCGAGCCGACCCTTAGCGACAGGGTCTCTCGCTGCTGGTTGTGCGTATCCAGAGTGACGGCCTGTGCCTTACAGGCCCCGACGCATTCGTAGCACTCGCAGCACCCGCCGCAATTCAGACAGCGGCCCGCTTCGGCCTTGCTCGTCTCCTCGTCCACCAGCAGGCCGACCTCCTCAAAGCCGGAGAGCCGCTCCTCTACGGGGAGGGTCGGCACCTTCATCCGGTTCATGGTGGGTTCATCGTCCGGAATTTCCAGCCAGTTGTCGCCCATGGGCGGTTCTTCCTGCCATTCCGCAGGCAGTTCTTCGCCCCTCAAAAATTGGGCCATGTATCTTGCTGCACGTTTGCCCGCGTCGACCGCCTCGATGACGGTCGCCGGGCCGGAGATCACGTCGCCCCCCGCAAAAACACCGGGGATGTTGGTCTGGAGGGTTTCGGGATTGACCTTCAAGAGGTTCCATTTGGAGACTTCGATGCCCGAATCGTCACCGAGAAATTCCAGGTCCGGCTCCTGTCCGATGGCCGGGATGATATGATTTGCCTCGATGAAAAATTCCGATCCTTCGACGGGGATCGGCTTCCGCCTGCCCGTGGTATCGGGAGAACCCAGGCGGGTGCGGATGCACTCGATGCCGGTGGCCTGGCCGTTTTCGGAGGCAATGTGCAGCGGCGCCACCAGGAAATGAATTTTGATCCCCTCTTTTTCCGCCTCTTCAATCTCCTCCGGTTCGGCCAGCATCTCCGTTTTGGAACGCCGGTAGATAATATGCGCCTCGTCCGCGCCCAGGCGAAGCGCGACACGGGCCCCGTCCAGGGCCGAATGGCCGCCGCCGATAACAACGGCCTTGCCCTCGATTTTCGTGAGGTTGCCCAGATGGACCTCCCTCAAAAACGAGGTCACGTCGGACACCCCCTTGGACGCTTCGCCTTGAATGCGAAGTTTGAGTCCCCGCCAGGCGCCGGCCCCCAGAAAGACGGCCTTGGCCCCATGGCTTCGAAGCTCGTCGAGGGTCAGATCCTTTCCAATGACCGTATTGGTATGGATTTCAACCCCGTAGCGCTTGAGGTTGTCAATCTCCGCATCCAGTACGCTCCGGGGCAGCCGATGCCCGGGGATGCCGTAACGCACCATCCCGCCCGCTTCGGGCATGGCTTCGTAGACATCCACCTTATAACCCTCGAGCGCGAGAAAATATGCGGCGGAGAGGCCTGCCGGGCCCGAGCCGATAACGGCCGCTTTTTCCTCTTTCCATTCGATATCAGGGACGGGAATATCGGCGAGATTCGTACGATCCGCGGCGACCCGTTTGAGTTCGCGAATGGAGACGGCCTCATCCACCTCGAGACGGCGGCAACTCTTTTCACAGGGATGCGGACACACCCGTCCCAGCACACCGGGAAGGGGCAGGTCACGCATGATAATCTCGATGGCTTCCCGATACTTGCCCTCTTTCACCATCTGCACGTAGCCCTGCACATTCAGGTTGGCGGGGCAGGCCATCCTGCAAGGGGCCTTGTCCAGTTTTTCGACGGCAAAAGCGCCCGGAATGGCCTGAGCGTACGACTTGTAGATCGCCTTGCGGGCGGCCAGCCCCATGTCGTATTCGCTGGGCCTCGTTACGGGGCAGGCCTCAGCGCAATCCCCACAGGCGGTACACGCGTCCGGGTCGATGAAACGGGGGGTCTTGTCGAGTTCGACCGTGAAGTCCCCCTCTTCGCCGTTGATGGTTTGAATTTCCGTGCAGGTATGAAGCTCGATGTTGATATGCCGGCCGACCTCGACCAGTTTCGGAGAGATAATTCACATGGAGCAATCATTGGTGGGAAAGGTCTTGTCCAGCTGGGCCATGACCCCGCCGATGGCCGGCGACTTCTCCACCAGATGTACAAAAAAGCCGGAATCCGCCAAATCCAGGGCGGCCTGCATACCGGCGATGCCGCCTCCCACAACCATGACGGCACCCTGGGGATTCTGGGTATCGTTTGCGTTCATTTTTGACTCCTCATTACGCCAAACCCACGGTATTTTGGTAACGGTGTGAAAATTATCATAATTTCGTTATATATAGAAAAAGGCTTTTTCTTGTCAAGGAATATTTCCGGATGAATAGACTTGATTGCCATCCCGTTTTTTGCTCTAATTTTGACTGCCGAATGCCTGCCACGCTCAGGTGCGGAAATCAATCGCCTCTGATCGAAGGCGATTTCTTTTCAAATCATTCAGGACATTATTCATGGAAAAGGACGGGCTGCCTGAAAAAAGTACAAGCTTTGAAGCGCTGCTTCAGAGCGTGACCGATTATGTCATCGCCATCAATAGAAACTATCAGATCATCATGGCGAACGATCTGTTCAAGAGAGAGTTCGGCATTCTGTCCGATGCCTTTTGTTATAAGAGTTGGAAAAACAGGGACGAGAAATGCGACAACTGTCCGGTTGAAAAATCGTTTCAGGACGGTCAGGCCCACAACAGCGAAGAAACGGTGGTCATGAAAGACGGACGGACGGCTCGAATGCGCATCAAGTCGACGCCCGTCAAGGATGAACGGGGAGAAATCGTCTATGTGCTGGAGACGGCGACCGACATTACGGAAAAAAGGCACTATCAAAATGAGTTGAATGGAATGGCGGGCGATCTTGAAGACGCCGTAGCCGAACGCCTGATGGGGCTGCAGGAATCGGAAAAGCGATATCGCACCATATTCGAGCGTTCTCGGGATGCCCTGGTGCTTGTGGATGCCGACGGCAATGTTCTGGAGATTAACCAGGCCGGGGTCGAACTGTTTGGATTTCGCACAAAAGAGGCACTCCTGAAGGTTAACTCCCCGCGCGAGCTCCTCTTCTTTGAGGAGGGAGATCTTCCTCGCTTTCAGGAAAGGATTTACCGGGACGGATTCGTCATGGATTTCGGGGCCCGCCTCCGGCGCAGGGACGCCTCCGCGTTTGATGCGCTCATAACGGGCAATGTCATCCTTGATGAGGTCGGGAAGATTGC
>JAFDKD010000348.1 GCA_019307165.1 Deltaproteobacteria bacterium
GGAGAATGTCCCTCTCCCTCCGGTCATGGAATTGAGATCCAGGGCGTACTGCAGTACCTCGGCCATGGGGACCTGAGCCATGATCACCTGGTATTTGCCCTTGGTGTCCACGCCAAGTACTCTTCCCCGGCGTCCGTTGAGATCGCCCATCACATCGCCCATGACATCTTCCGGGACCATAATCTCCATTTTCATGATCGGCTCCAGGAGAATGGGGTTGGCTTCCTGGAGGCCTTTCTTGAGGCACATGCTGGCCGCGATTTTGAACGCCATTTCCGATGAATCCACGTCATGGGATTTTCCGTCGTAAAAGCGAACCTTCAGGTCGACCACGGGGTATCCCGCCAGCACGCCGTTTTGCAGCGATTCGTTCAGTCCCTTTTCCACGGCGGGGACGAAGTTCCTGGGCACGTTCATGCCCACAAGGGATTCATCGAACTCGAAACCCGAATCGGTTTCCAAGGGTGTGATGTCAAAGTGTACTTCCGCGAACTGGCCTCGGCCGCCGGACTGCTTTTTGTGGCGGTAAACGATCCGCTTTGCCGATTTCTTGATGGTTTCTCGATAAGGCACCTTGAGCAGATTCAGGTTTACCCCTACGCCGAATTTCCGGTTCAGTTTTTCACATGTGGTTTCCAGGTGAATCTGGCCGGTCCCGGACAGCACGATTTCCGACGTGGCCTGATCGCGCTCCAGGCTGAGAGTGGGGTCTTCTTCCAGGATTTTGGCAAGCGATGTAAAGACCTTGTCTTCGCTTCCCTTGACCTTGGCTTCCACGGCATAGGAAATGACGGACGGAAGGGGGGCCACCGGCTTGAAAACGATGGGGTCGTTGGCAGCGCAGAGGGTGTCTCCCGTGGCTGTTTCCTTCAACTTGGCCAGCGCGACAATGTCTCCGGGGCCGACCTCTTCAACCTGCTGTTGCTTCTTCCCCTCCATCACGAGGAACTGACCGACCTTCTCCTTGGTGTCTTTGTTGGCATTGTACAAGGCGGCATCGGAACCCGCTGTCCCGGAGAAGACCCTCATGAGCGTAAGCTTTCCGGCAAAAGGGTCCGCTACGGTCTTGAAAACAAGGGCGGAAAAGGGCGCATCGGGCTTGGCCTCTCTTTCGATTTCTTCTTCCGTCCCGGGCTTGACGCCTTTCTTGGGCGCCCTCTGAAGCGGAGAGGGCATTCCTTTGGTAATGGTATCCATTAACTGCGCTACGCCTATGTTCAGGACGGCGGACCCGCAGATGACGGGCGCCAGCTGGCCCGCGAGAATCCCTTCGAACAGGGTGTTTTCAATTTCCTGGTCGGAGAGTTCTTCCCCCTCCAGATACTTCTCCATCAGTTCGTCGTTGGCCTCAACGATGTTTTCAATCATTTTTTCTCGCCATTCTTCCGCCATATCCACCATATCCGCGGGTATATGGCCGGCGGCGAATTTCCCGGTCCCATCCTTGCTGAAAAGATACGCCTTCATCTTTACCAAATCCACCAGTCCGGTGAATTCGTCCTCGGCGCCTATGGGCAGGAAAAGCGGCGTCGCTTTCACGTCGAAGGAGGAGGTGATATCGTCCATGATGCCGTAGAAATCGGCCCTTTCCCTGTCCAGTCGGTTCACGAAAATAATTCTGGGCAATTGCTGCTCGTCGGCAAACGCCCAGACCTTGTCCGTGCCCACTTTAACGCCGCCGGTGCCGTCTATAAGAACAACCACGCCATCGGCCGCCTGCATGGAAAAACGGGTGTCGGACAGGAAGTTATCATCGCCGGGGGTGTCGATGATATTGATGGTGTGCTTCTTCCAATCGCAATGGTGGAATGCTGTGCTGATGGTGATTCTTCGCTTGAGTTCCTCCGGTTCAAAATCCATGACCGACGTTTCATCGTCAACTCTGCCGAGTCGGGTGGTCGATTTTCCGTTGAAAAGCATGGCCTCGGCCAGGGATGTCTTGCCGGAACCTCCATGGGCTACAAGGGCCACATTTCTCAACTGTTCAGCTTTTCTTTCCATTCGCAAACCCTTTCCTAATCGATTTCGAGTCTGAAGCCTTCAACCTTCCCTGATCGAATGCGCCCGACGGCAACGGCAACGAGCCGCGTATTTTCAAGGATATACTTGAAAGCCGAATCATAATGAGCTAAAATAAAACATTTTCGCGTTTGTGGGAATAGTTGTCAAGACAAGAATTCCGGTTTGCCGATCTGCCGCTCGCAGGCCGGTTCAAACTTGGCAGTGTGCGCCAACCATGTTGGCACTTCCCCTAAACACGAACCCGTGGTCGATATGGCGGGGGATCAAAAAAATGCTATGATTTCAATTTGATAATCTGTTCTTTTCAATTTCTGGAGCGTTTTGGCAGGTTACTTGCGAAAAGGGGTTGTGGACGGCGACCGGTCCCTTTCATTCATGGTTTGCCGAGAACCTCAGCATATGGAGCCGCAAGCAATGGAAAATGAACAGCTTGACTTACTGATTTCGGATGAAGAGCGGGCTAGGGAATATCTCGTCGAGAAGTGCTTTGGGAATCGGGAGCGGTTTTGTCCCCGCTGCCAATGCACCAAATTGTACAAGCTCGGGGACGACCGATTCCGTTGTTCTTGCTGCAAGTATACGTTTCACGATTTTTCCGGCAGGTGGATCAACCACGGGCGGTTCACCCCCGTCCAATGGCTGCTTCTGGCAAGATATTTCGAAAAAGGACTGCCGGTCCTAAAAATAGCGTCGGCCATGAGTTACTCATACGGGACCGTTTACGAGGCCGTCCGAATCATTCGGCTGTCCATTGCCGCCGCCGGCGACGATGCCGCGTATCTGCTTCCCCAAGGGTTCGCCGATCGTGAAGGCCGTTTCCGGAGACGGCCCGATGGATATCGGGATATCCCGGTCTTCGGTATCGGGTGGGAAGAGGACATCGTCCGGGCCGTTATTCTGCCCCAGTTTTCAGCTGAAAACATCATAGGCCTTTCAGCGCGTATGGACCGTTTCGGGAGTATTGTATTCGTGGGCGACATCATGGGTTTCGAAGGCCTGATCTTTTTCGAACCCCGTCACCTCAGGCGTTACCGTGTCGTTCCCTTTGCTTATGACAGGGATTTGGGCGAGGAGACGGGGACGTTCTGGAGTTGGGCCAAAGGTGAACTGGTAAAGTACCACGGAATCTCTTATGAAAATTTTCCCCTTTACTTGAAAGAACTGGAATTCCGTTTCAACCACAAGTCTCAGGACTTCATCGAAGATCTGATGGACGGCCTCTGCCGTCTAAAGCCTCGTGCCGGCGGTTTGGATGCGGGCGCGGCGCCTGATTCCCTGGACGCGGCCGAGGCTTAGGGCTCGCGCAAAAAAGTGAACTTATTTTTGCGCGAACCCTTAATCCGACAACATTCCGTTTTTCTCAAGAAAGCAACCCGGCGCCCCCATGTCACTTATTCCATCATTCCAATTGGGGCGAAGCCCCTAAGTTCCCAATCGGCGTTTTAAGGGTTGTTTTTTAATTGCCAATCCCACAAAAAATGTTAAAATTAATACTTTTCGAAGAAACCGGAACGGTATTCGCATCAACCACGGCTGCGGCCGGACCGGGTTGCCGGTCGAGGGCGCCATGCTGATTGGAGAATCGATCCTGCGGTTTTTGGATTATCTCCGCGAGCGGAAGGGGTATTCGCCCCACACCGTGCGTAGCTACCGGGTCGATCTGGATGATTTTTCAGCCTTTTTGGTGCCGAGTGCCGAGAGCACCGGCGGCACGGAGCCGGGCTTCCCCCTGTCGGCGGTCGATGCAAAGGTCATCCGAAAATATATGGGGAGCCTGTATGGGCGGGTAAACCGTGCGACCATGGCTCGGCGGCTTTCGGCCGTCCGCTCTTTCTTTCGTTTTCTGGAAAGGGAATGCGCGATAGCTCACAATCCGGCCCAGGGAATAACCGCGCCGAAACAGGAGAAACACATTCCGCCCCACCTCTCGGTGGACGATGTCTTCAAGTTGCTGGACGGACCCGACACGGACCGGCCTCTCGGCTTGAGGGATAAAGCGATACTGGAGGTGCTCTACTCCTGCGGCTTGAGGGTCGGCGAGGCGGAGACCTTGGACCTGACCAGCGTTCGGTTCGAAGAACGCCTCGTCAGGGTGATCGGCAAAGGAAACAGGGAAAGGATCGTCCCTATCGGCAAAACGGCGCTTCGGGCGCTGGCGGCATACCTGGAAAGCAGCGCCCCCCTCCGCAGGAAAGCGGGCCATGACGAGCGGAATGCACCGCTTTTTCTGAATTTCCGCGGCGGGCGGCTCACGTCGCGAAGCATTCGGAGAATCATGAAGCGCTATGTGGGGGCGTGTGGGCTGGAAGCGGATATCAGTACACATGCCATGCGTCACAGTTTTGCGACGCACCTGCTGGACGGAGGCGCCGATTTGCGATCGGTTCAGGAACTGCTGGGGCACGCGAGCCTCTCCACAACGCAGAAGTATACCCATGTGAGCATGGATCGGTTGATGGAGGTGTATGATAAGACGCATCCGAGGAAATAGGTCATAGCTCACAGCTGATAGTTCATAGGATACAGATCATCGACATTAGACAGGATGTTG
>JAFDKD010000349.1 GCA_019307165.1 Deltaproteobacteria bacterium
GCGCAACGGTGTGCCCCGCAAATCGTGGAGCACAACAACGAGATCTTTCTGGGGGAACTCGGCCTTTCCGAAGAAACGCTGACCACCCTCAGGCATCGGTCGGTGATCTGAACAGAGGAGGTTCAAAAGCATGCAGGTATTCGAGGGCGTAAAAATCGCTGATTTCAGTTGGGTGATGGTCGGCCCCACGGCGGCCCGTGAACTGGCCGAAAACGGGGCCACGATAGTTCACGTGGAATCTCACCTTTACCCGGACACCTCAAGGGTCCTGGGCCCGTTCAAGGACAACAAAGCGGCCATCGACGGCAGCGCCTGTTATGCCGCCCGCAACTCCAATAAATATGGCATCAGCCTGAACCTGAAAAAATCCAAAGGTCAGGAAATCGCCAGGCGGTTGGTAGAATGGGCGGACATTGTGTGCGAGAGCATGTCACCCGGTGCAATGGCAAAGTGGGGTCTGGACTACGAAGGATGCAGAAAAATAAAAGAGGACATCATTTATTTCAGCACCTGCCAGTTCGGGCAAACCGGCCCACTTTCCCGGTATACAGGCTACGGACAGCTGGGCGCCGCGTATGGCGGCCTCTCCTATGTTGTCGGAAAGAAAGGCGAAGCCCCCCCCCAACTGTACAACAATTACCCCGACTTCATAGCCCCGCCGTACATTGTGGCCACAGTGGCGGCGGCCCTGCTGCACAGGCGAAAAACGGGCAAAGGCATGTATTTGGATCAATCCCAGGTGGAAGCGGGAGCTTCATTCATGGGGCCGGCCCTGCTGGATTACATGGTGAATAAAAGGATTCCCGAGCCGGATGAAAACCGAGACCCTTACATGGCGCCCCATGGAATTTACCCCTGCCGGGGCGACGACCGCTGGGTGGCCATCACGGTCGGCAACGAGGAAGAGTGGGGAAAGTTTGTTGCGGCGATCGGCAAGCCGGAGTTGGAGACGGATCCCAGATTTTCGACAGTTCTTTGCCGTAAAGAAAACGAAGATGAATTGGATGTCATTGTAGGGGGATGGACCCAGGGCCTCACGGCTGAAGCGATCATGCAACTGCTTCAACGTGCGGGCGTGCCCGCGGGGGTCGTCGCCGAGGGTGAAGACCTGATCAACGACCCACAGCTGGCCTGCAGAGAGCACTTCATATACCTGGATCACAGGGTTATCGGGAGGCATGCGTATCATGCCCCCGCGTACCGCCTTTCCAAGACCCCGCATCGCATTTGGAAGCCGGCCCCCTGCCTGGGGGAAGACAACCATTATGTATACACTGAAATCCTGGGATTCACCGACGAGGAAATATCGACACTGACGGAAGAAGGCGTTATCACGACCCAAGCGGATCTGCCCACGTTCAAACCATACCGCTGATCCCTACCATTTCTCTCCGGGCGCTTTTCGGATATCCGCCTCCCTCTATCCCCCCATCTGACTCGGGAGAAACAGCATACTGATCTCAGACGGAATCATATGGGTTTCACCAGGGCGCTATTCCTTTCGGTCTCCGGAAGATAACGTTATTCCAAGAATGAATTTCACCGCTTCATCGGGGGTGGAGCCCGGCCCGAACACGCCCTTTATTCCCATTTCTTTCAATTTGGCCGCATCTTCGGCCGGAACCAACCCGCCTATTATAACCGGAAGATCCATGTCGTTTTCTTTGAGCAGTCGCATTATTTCTTTTCCTTGGAAGAGATGAGCCCCCGACGACGACGTCAGTCCGATGGCGTCGGCAGCCTCTTGCTGAGCCGCTTTTACGACTTCCCCCAGTTCGTAGAACCTAGAGACAAAGATCACCTCCATTCCAACGTCGCGGCATTTCATGGCTATCATTCTGATGCCAAGATCGTGCCCTTCCATAATGTGACGGGCCAGCAGCACCCTGATCCTTTTATTTCCGTTTTCCATATTCACCCCGATTTTCGCCGGACGCCGTTCTCAAATTTATCGATCCGATTCGGATCCGGCCCAATCGCAACCAGACAAATTCGGGCAACAACCGGCTATCAATTCCAGAGGAATCCTAATAAGGATAGGCCACTCCATAGACGTCAAAAAGGACCTTGGTCATCTCGCCGATTGTGCACCTATCCCTGGCGGCTTGGATGAGAGTCGGCATCAGCAAGCCGGCCTGGGCGGCTGATTCAAAGTTCTTCGCAGCCCGTTCTATGTTTTTTAAAGCCTCTGTTACTTTTTTATGTTCGCGGTTTTCCTTCCATTTTTTTATTCTTTCGACCGCGGTCTTTTCGGCCTTTTCCTGGTCGATGGAAAAGGCTGAGACGGCAAGTGTCTCTTCCTTTTGAAATTTGTTGACGCCGACCATTATTTTTTTGCCCTCGTCGATATCTCTGCGATACTGTCTGATCTGCCGGTCAAAGAGTTCCCACCACCATCCGTTTTCCATGCATTTAGTGCAACCGCCCTTGGTTTCGACCTCTTCGACAAGCTCCCGGGCTTTCTTTTCCAATTCAGTGGTCAGCCATTCCATGTAATAAGAACCGGCCAGGGGGTCGCTTACTTTGGCTGTTCCGGATTCATGCAAAATCACTTGATTGACCCTGAGAGCCGTGGTGACGGCTTCTTCCGATGGAAGGGAAATGGCTTCGTCGTAGGATGTGGTGTGGATGGACTGGGTTCCACCCAGTACAGCGGCCAAGGCTTGAAGGGTGGTCCTGGCGATATTGTTAAGAGGTTGTTGGGCGGTCAAATTCATGCCGCCCATGTGGACGTGTATACGAAATTGTTGGGAAGACGCCTTTTTCACGCCAAATCTTTCTTTCATGGTCTTGGCCCATAATCTTCGAAAGGCCCGAAGTTTCGCGATTTCTTCAAAAAAATCCATCCCCAAATGCATTTGGGCGCTAAATCTTGGGATGACGGCCTCCGGGTCCAGGCCGGCCTCAATGCAGGATTCCACCAACTCGACGGCTTCCGACAAAAGCCAGGCCATTTCCTGAGCCGGAGTGGCGCAGTTTTCACCGGCTATATAACCGCACAAATTGGTGTGATTCCACCTGGGCATATTTTCAACACAATATTTTATCAACTCGACTTGGAGCTTGAGTTGTTCACGGGGCTGATGGTCTCTGGAATTCTGACCCAGCCATGTAATTTTACGCCTGTTCTGGCTTTGGCCGTTAAGGTCGTGAGGCTTGTACCCGCGTTTTTCGGCATAGACCAGATAGACGGCCAACAAGGGCAGACAACTGACCTTGGTGCTGAAACCGATACGGTCCCGGCTGAGATCGTAACTCCGGCACAAAATATCGATGTCTTCTTCAGTGGCATAGGAGGCGCCGCAATTGCCCACCATGCCTTTTGCAGCCGGATCGTCCGGATCGAAAGCATAACAAGTGGCTACATCGGGTTCGATAAAAGCCACTCGGGCGCCTCCGAACCCGGTCATGCCTTCCTTTTCAAGCAATTTTTCTCTCGCTTCAGTATCTTCGGGCAGACCGAAACCGTGAATTTGCTGGGTCATCCAGGGTTGATACTGATAGCTTAGAGGGTAGATCCCCCGGGTGTAAGGATAGCATCCGGGCGCCCCGATATCCTCAAAAGGGATTTCAGCCGTATCCCGCGGCCCGTAAAAGGACTTCAACGGAATACCCGATTCGCTTTTTTGCTCCGGGAGATTGAAGCACCGCTTCTTTACATAGACCTCTTCGTATATCCGCGCCCACTCACCTTCCAACGCTTTTTCAATTGCCAAATCATCTTGTCCGGACATTTGTAAATCTCCCTGTTCAATGATTTTAAAGGTTCAATTCTGCAATTTTAGAAATAGCGGCGTCGTTTCTGTTCGGACTTCGGTCACAATTGCCCTGATCTCATCCTGACACCTGTCGAAGATCCCGCCGTTCTTGGGCGGGGACACCCGACAACTCCTTTCGCTCCCTACTCCTTACTGGAAGCACCCGGCGTTATCGCGGTTGGGGATATGGCTTGTTTTTTCAGCTTCTTGCGCAGTCCTTCCCTACTGATCCCCAGGCGACGGGCCGCCTCGGTCTTGTTATTTCCACTGTCCGAAAGGACCTTTCTGATGATGCATTCCTCCGCTTCCCGGAGGTTTTCCGGTAGATGTCCTCCCGGGGCTTGCCGACCGGCCTCGCCGTAACGCATTTCCCAAGACAGGTCTTCCGGTCTGATGACGGGATTCGATGCCAGGGCCACGACCCGCTCCACCTCGTTTTCAAGTTCGCGGACATTGCCGGGCCATGGGTAACGCACCAGGATTTCAAGGGCCTCGGGCGACAGTTCCATGGGACTGCGTCCCATCCTGATGGTCACGATTTCAAGAAACGACTTAAGGAGAAGCGGTATGTCATCGGGTCGTTCTCTGAGCGGCGGGATATGAAGTTGAACGACCTTGACCCGGAAATAGAGGTCTTCACGGAAGCGCTCTTGGTCCACCTCCTCCTTGAGGTCCTTGTGGGTGGCCGTAACGATCCGGATATCAACAGGCACGGGCTTTTCCCCGCCCACGCGGAGGACCTCCCTGTCTTCCAGTATCCGAAGCACTTTTGCCTGGCTGGACAGGGGCATATCTCCGATCTCGTCCAGAAA
>JAFDKD010000350.1 GCA_019307165.1 Deltaproteobacteria bacterium
CTGGGCATCGGCGTCAAAGCCGGGTGAATCGATGAAAATAAGGCCGCGGAGATGATCGCTGTTGCAGGTCTTCAACTGAAGGTATGAATCGATGCGCGTTCCCTCGCCCGGCTGGACCTTTTCCAGTTCGTTGCTCATCTCATAAAAAGGAAATCTCGGGTCCGCGTTCACGGCGATGCCGGGCAGCACCTGGGGGTTTTTGTCCGCGGTGTAGCAGATGACCGAAAATTTGTCGTCCACCGCCTGAGGGCCGGTGGACTGAAGGGATTCCTGCAGGTAGTGATTGATAAATGTGGATTTCCCGGCCGAATAGGTGCCCAGAACGGAGATCAGGGGCCACCATGCGATTTGCGAGGTGTAGGTCCGGTCCTTTTCCATGAGCCCCATGCTGCAGGCGATCGCGTCCAATTGTCTGAAACGCTTGATCGCCTCAACAAGAAGCGGGTTTTCCTGCTTCAGGTGCTCTTCCAGGCCCTTCAACCGATGCCGTATTTCATTTTCCGGCGAAACCATGAGGCATACTCCGCACCTGTTCATTCGTAGGTTGGAAACTTACCAGTGCCCCAATTTCATTTACGGATGGGCACTGGTTGGATTCAGTCTTACGGAAACAGTTCTAAAGGCTTCCTTGAATGAAGTCAACGGAGAATATTGATTATAAACAGGCTGTTTTAAAAATTCCCAATTCGCCCTTCTACAGTTTATCGGCAGCCTCAGGGCAAAACGCAATCCGTATAACTTAAACTTGACCTATAACGTTATCCGCTATAAATTGTTCGTATGATCCGGTCATTTAAGTCACGAGATGCCGCTGCTCTCTTCAACCGACGGCCTGTTCGGCGGCTTCCGCCTTACATCCAACGGGGTGCCTTGAGAAAGCTCAGGATGATCAATAGGGCAGAGACCCTGAGAGACCTCCGCGTGCCACCTGCGAATCGCCTGGAGGCTCTCAAAGGAGATCGGCAGGGTCAGCATAGTATCCGGATCAATGACCAATGGCGCATCTGTTTCTATTGGGAACGGGGCGATGCTCACGACGTAGAGATCGTCGACTATCACAAGGGGTAATTCGGATGGTGAAGAAAAAACTTGATCCGGTCCATCCTGGGGAGATCCTGCTCGAGGAGTTCCTGAAACCTATGGGCCTCAGCCAGAATCAGCTCGCGCGCGATATGCATGTCTCCCCCCGTCGCATCAACGAGATCGTATTGCGCAAGCGGGCGGTGACAGCGGATACGGCCCTTCGCCTGGCCCGCTACTTCAAGATGTCCCCAAAATTTTGGCTCGGCCTCCAGATGGACTATGAACTTGATGTCGAACTGGACCGGTTGGGAAACCGCCTGGAGACGGAAGTGGGTCGGTATCGCAAGGTCGGCTGACCCGGAGGGCCCTGCAAGACGAAATCGGTAACGGCCCGGGCCATTGCGGTCAATTTTTCTTGCGCCATGGTCCTGACCCTATTCTTCGGGATGCATTTTCTTGTATTCTTCCTTCAAGACCCTTTTGAGCATCTTGCCGGAAGGCAGATAAGGAAGTTCCTCCACAAAATAAACTTCCTTGGGTTTTTTGTACCCGGCCATTTTTTCGCCGACATAATTTATGACATCTTCTTCGGTCAGCTCGGCCCCTTCTTTTTTGGTTACAAAAGCAATCAGCTTTTCGCCCCAATCCGGGTCCCTGGCCCCGATGATGCCGGCGTCGAAAACTGCTGGATGGGTATAAAGGACCTCTTCGATTTCGGCCGGATAGATGTTGATCCCGCCGGAGATGACCATGTCCACGGCCCGATCGACGATATAATAGAAACCGTCTTCGTCCACATAGGCCATGTCGCCCACGGTGAAATAGTCGCCGTGGTAGGCGGCGGCGGTAGCTTCGGGATTGTTGTAGTATTCGTCCAGGAGAAAGTCGCTTTTTGAATAGAATATTCCGACCTCGCCCTGGGAGACTTCGTTGAATTTCTCATCAAAAAGCTTGATGTCGTTGCCGAATGAGGCTTTTCCGCACGAACCCGGTTTCCTGAGTTGGTCTTCGGGCCGGATTATGGTGGTGATACCGGATTCAGTGGCACCGTAAAACTCATATATTTTGCCTTCGCCGAAAAATTCGATGGTCTTCTTTTTCAAGGGGAAGGGAAATACTTCGGCGGCCACGGTGATTCTTTTCAGACTGGAGATATCGTATTTGTTTTTGACCTGGTCGGGCAGATTGACGATCCGGTTGGCCATGGTCGGAACGATGAAGGTGCTGACGGCCTTGTGCTTTTCGACCGTTTTTAAAAACTCTTCGGCGTCGAACCTGGGCATGATAACCACGGTGTTGCCGATGGCCACGCCGTAGGTGCACCAGGCGTACGGGGCCGAATGATACAAGGGGCCGGCGGCCAGGCTAACATCGTCCGGCTCGGCGTCGAAATTATATGCGTAACCAAGGATGGAATTGAGTCTGTTTTTGGGTTTGCGGAAAACGCCCTTGGGCCGGCCGGTGGTGCCTGAAGTATAAATAATAGATGCGGCCACGCCCGAGCCGTCGGTTTGCTGCTCGGGCGGCGTGGTGGGAACCTTGGCCATCAGATCGTACAATTCCGGGGCCATATCGTCGGATTTGCCGCCGAGCCGGATGAATTTTAAATCCTTGTTTTCCAATTCGGCCCGGGCCTGGTCGACCACTTCCTCGAATTCTTGCCCGTAGATCAAAAGGCTGCTGCCGGAATTGTTGACCACATAGGCCAGTTCGTCGGCCTTGAAGCGGTAGTTGAGTGAAATGGGGATGCAGGCGGCCTTTCCGGCCGCGGCAGTGAAGAGCGGCATTTCCGGACTGTTGTAGACCTGGATGCACAGGCGGTCCCCCTGCCTGATTCCCATGTCGATCAGGACGTGGCCCATGGCGTTGGTCAGTTCGTCCATCTCCTTGTAGGTGATGACCCTGTCTCCCATGATCAAGGCGGGTTTATCCGGAGTGTTCTTGGCGTGGTTGGCCACGCCGATCTTGGTTAAATCGAACATCTTGGTGTAATCGTGAACCTTAGGCATAGTAATTCTCCTGATCGGAATTAACCGGCAAGCACCGCGATCTTCTTGATCCCAGTTCAAGACACAGTAATCCATAGGCATTTCTCCGGTCAAACAAAAATCCTCCCTTCAGCCATAATCAAACACCGCCTGATAGCGATGGCGGAGCGGGAAGGCAGAGCCAACATGCACCCACCAATAACGAGAGTGGTAGGATATACGGGCGGCGACATTTACCAGTGTCCCCAATCCTGCACATGCAGCGCGTGACAACGCCGTGACCCTCAAGCCGGTTGGGCCATCCCTCTCTGCCGCCCCCCGCGCATGCGCTGGATTAATCGGCGGGAAAAGATTTCTACTAAATTAGTATAATTTATAAAAAAAAGAACTCATAATCTAATATTCCATCGGACAATTCCACATTCAGCATGTTTCATATTGTTTTTCTTGCATTATCGTTCAAATTATGGCACACTTCTCCCGGTCAATTTAGAGTTCCAAGAGCATTTTTCCCGTTCCACCGACACCACGGTCGCGGCAAATAGCCGCGACTCCCGCAGTGCGGTTCCTTCAGCCGAGGAAGTTGTACGGAAATTATATAACACACATGTTGTAATGATATGCAGAAAGCCATTGCCTGCGCCATAAGAAATGTTTCGTGAATCTACATTTTGTAACATATTGATATAATAGTGAAAAACGGTACTGATCAGGCCGTCTGCCTCTTCAAAACGAGGAACCCGTTGTTTTGTTCGAGCCAATAGATTCCCTCTAATACCGGAGATATCAGGAAACTATAGAATCACTTGTTGGGCAGAAACCAAAGAGGTTATAGTGCTTCGCAAAACAATAGTCGCTGTTGTAATTCTGGCTGGACTGTATCTTCTTACCGGATATCTATTCGCCCGGTTCGAACTGATCCCGGGGTACACGTCAACCGCCTACTTCGCCTCTGCTGCGATTGTCGGGGGAATCGCATCCGTGTTTGGTTTGCTGGGAATCGCATTGCCATCCCTGACGATAGAGGATGTTCGTCGTGTTGAGCTTGATGGGCTGCGAAGAGTGGCCGATCTTGCTGACGAGATGCAAGCGGCCGACGAGAAATTAGCCGCCACATCTGCGGAACTGGACAGTCTTGAAAAGAAGAGAGAAAAGATGGAGTTCCTCGTACAGAAAGCCAGCCTCTCCCTGCATCTGCAGAGTCGCTTGGAACAAGTGACGAGGGATCTGGTTGAGTTGTATCACCAGAAGACTGAACTGGAAGCCCGTCTCCATGCGTTAGGTGAAGAAGTGAAAGCGTCCGCCGACCAAGAGCTTATCGAAGAGGTCACAGAAATAGTGCGTAAAAAGGAGAGCGCGGCAGAGCAACTTGCAGAGTCGTTTTGGATGAAACTTTCGTTGTTCGGTATTGGCATTGATTTGAACGCGCTTGTGAAGCGTCTTACCAAACAGATCAAGAAATAATGCGGCACGGGTTGCCCAACATATCACTGGTGCTGACGCAAAAGGTCGCGCAGCACAGTTCCGCGTTGTGTGCCCTAAAATTATTTTACAAGAA
>JAFDKD010000979.1 GCA_019307165.1 Deltaproteobacteria bacterium
AGCTGATCTACCCGGATATCCTCATCTTCCTGCTGCTACTGGCCGCCGTCATTTTCATAAAGATGAGACGGACCCAGCGGGTTTTCGTGATCGCCGCGTTCCTGGTGTACGCGGTGGCCGGGAACGCCTGGGTGTCGGAACAGCTGGTCAAGTCCCTGGAGTGGCGGCACCTGCCGCAAGGGGATTTGCCGAAAGCGGACGCCATCGTGACCCTGAGCGGGGGCATAGAGGCAAAGGCATATCCGCGGCGCACCGTGGAGGTCGGGGACAGGGCGGACCGCCTCTTGTACGCGGCATGGCTTTACCGGCAGGGAAAGGCCCCCCTCATCATCTGCACCGGCGGCATTGTGCCGGGAAGCACGCGCGAGCATCCCTATGCCGAGGACATGGTGACCGCCCTTGAAATGGTGGGCATCCCGCGCGATGCAGTTGCCATAGAGACAAGTTCAAGGAACACCTATGAGCACATGGTATACTGCAAAAAGATCTTTCAGCAGAAACATATCGGGAAAATCCTGTTGGTCACCTCGGCGCTTCACATGCCCCGGGCTATGGCCGTGTTCAGGCAAGCGGGTGTGACGGTGGCGCCGGCGCCCACCGATTTCATTGTTACCAGAAAAGCCGGGAAACCGACCATATTTAGAAGAATCATGGGCGCGCTCCCCAATGCGGATAATCTGCTGGCCACCAAGGCCGCCTTGCACGAATACATCGGCATGGTGTACTACCGCTGGCGCGGGTGGATATGATGTCTCCACAAATGTTTCTCACAGAGAAAACACTAGACAGGATTGACAGGATAGATTCATTAACCACGGATCACACGGATGAACACGGATATTGCGGCTAGCAGTGTGTCGGACTTACCTTGCACGTACTTGAAATCATTAGGCTGGCTATTTTGAACCACAAAAATAAATGCCATGAAATCAACTGGTTACAGGGTGTCTCCTACGCAAGAGCGACAGGCTCCTAGACTCTAGACTCTCGTCCGCATTTCCGCTATGGCATAAATAAACATGACCACGCCCACAGGACGTGGATTTCTACAAGGGATTGAAGGCTGCTGATTTTTGATTATTGACGGGCTGTTGCCCAAAATGTTTCTGACGGTTTATTTTATCTCGCAAAGAACGCAAAGATAAAACATTAAAATTAATTTCGGAAAAAGGGTTATCCACGATTCATTGGTTGCATTGCGTCTAACTCTACAAACTCAAAAAACCCATAAGCCTCCAACCTCAAACCCCCGCCGGCAGCTAGAGCAGGTTTCGATGCTGCCCGGTACTCGCCTGCACGCCGGCCCACAGCCTTCCGCCCGGGTCGATCTGCTTTCGCCCGGAGATGGTCAAACGGACGGGCACATGGGTGAACTGCTCTTTCCAGTGGCCCACCACCATGTCGGTGCGGCCGGTCATGCCCGCGTGCACCGCATTGTGCCCCAGCAGCAGACAGAACACCGAATCCTGCGCATTGGCCGGTAAACTGCGGATAGTATAGCTCGGGTCGATGTATTTCAAGACCGCTTCGATCCCCTTTTTCTTGAAAAAGTCATTGATCCGGTCCTTGAGAAAAAAACCGATGTCGCCGAGCAGGACATTGCCGGAAGCGTCCAGTTCCTTGTCTTTAGCGATCAGTTCCTGCCCCGCGCCTTCTCCCACGACAATCACGGCATGTCCCCGCCGCTCAAGACGTTCCTCAAGGGCGTCGAGAAATGCATCCAGGCCGAACGGCACCTCGGGCACCAGGCAAAAATTGACAACGCTGTTGGCAAGGGTGGCGTACGCGGCAATGAATCCGGAGTGACGGCCCATGAGTTTCACCAGGCCGATGCCGTTTCTGGCCCCCAGCGCTTCATTGTGGGCCGAGTAAATGGCCGTGCGGGTCTCGGTGACCGCCGTGGCAAATCCGAAGGACTGCTGCACATAGGAGATGTCATTGTCGATGGTTTTGTGTATGCCGATGACCCCGATCTTGAGCCCCCGTTTCCCGATCTCTTCGGAAATGGCATGGGCGCCCCGCAGGGTCCCGTCTCCCCCTATGGCGAAAAAGAGCCCCACGTTCATTTGATCGATGGTATCCACCATTTCGGCAACGTCCTGGGGCCCCCGCGACGAACCCAGGATGGTCCCGCCCTTTTCGTGAAGGTCTCCCACCAGCTGCGGCGTCAACTCAAGCGGAGTGTGGGCGTGTCTGGGCGAAAGCCCCTCGTACCCGTAGCGGAAACCGAAAACGCTCCTCACGCCATAGTGATGAAACAGGCTCAACACGATTGCCCGGATGACGTCGTTCAGCCCCGGGCACAGGCCCCCGCAGGTCACGATGCCGGCTTTGAGCTTGGACGGATCGAAATAGATCTTTTCCCTCGGCCCGGCCATTTCAAAGGTGAGGGGATCTCCGCCTTCCGATAGGCCGCAGACATCGTGAATGGTCGAATGATATAGCACGTGGGCGTCGTCGCCCACAAAAGGCGTGTCTTTCATGGGGGAGGGAATACGGCATTTTCCCAGCCGTGTTATGGTGAAATCCTGTGCATTGTCCGTCATG
>JAFDKD010000351.1 GCA_019307165.1 Deltaproteobacteria bacterium
TATTCAGTTTCGGAGCCCCCACATTCCAGATGTTAAGACGCATTTT
This sequence comes from Deltaproteobacteria bacterium, assembly GCA_019307165.1. Taxonomy (GTDB): domain Bacteria; phylum Desulfobacterota; class DSM-4660; order Desulfatiglandales; family Desulfatiglandaceae; genus JAFDKD01. The sequence goes on from JAFDKD010000351.1 coordinate 47, forward strand.
TTAGCTCAGTTCCGTGAATCTCCGTGAAATTCCGTGGTAATTTTAAATTGTTATAAATGGAGTTCCCGCGATGGCCGAGAAAGCTCGTATCATTACCCCTGAATCCTGGCTCCGCTATGTGGTCGGTCATCCGATCCACGTCATCGTCGGCATCCTGCTAATCACCCTTTTTTTCTCCTGGCAGCTTCCAGACATCCGGTTTCAGACATCCATTTACGATCTGGCCATCGAAGACCTCCCCCAGACCAAAATATACCGTGATTTCAAAAAGCAGTACGGCTCGGAGGAAATCATCCTGATCGTTGCCAAGGCCGATAATTTCTTTGACCCGAAAACCTTCGATGCTGTGGATCAATTGGCAAAATCCCTTTCCGAGACAAAAGGGGTCAAACGGGTCATCAGCCTTCCCGGCATCAAAAAAACCATGGACCTGACCGATAAGTGGAGCCTGGACGACTTTGAAAAGGTGATCGCTCCGATCAAGCTCATGGAAAGAAACATTATTTCCACCGATCGAAAAACCACGGTCATTTCCCTGGTTCTGGAAGATGTGGATGACAAGGAAGGGCTTATCCGGGACATTCGCGAGGCCATGGCGGCCCAATCCGCCCCCCTGGACATGTATCAGATCGGCATGCCCATCGTTTCGGAGGCCCTGGCCAAATTCACGGAGCAGGATTTCCGCCGGCTTCCGCTCATCACCTTTGCCTTGATCGCCCTGGTGCTCTTTCTGATTTTCAGGAACCTCCGGGGCGTGCTCATTCCCACCGGCACGGTACTGATCGCCCTTATATGGACCTTCGGCCTCATGGCCTGGTCCGGGATACCCCTGTCCATGCTGACCATGATCGTGCCGGTATTCCTCATCGCCGTCGGCACGGCCTATTGCATGTACATTTTCCCCGAGTACGGCGCTGCGGCGGCGGAAACCGAAAGCCGGAAGGAGGCCGCTGTCCAGTGTTTCCTTCACCTGGGGTTCCCCACCAGCCTGGCGGTCATCACCACATCCATCGGCCTCGGATCGCTCTTTATCAACAAAATTCCCGCCATTCGTACGTTCGCGGGATTTGCCTGTTTCGGGATTCTTGTCATGCTGGTGATCATCATGTCGTTCCTGCCGGCGGTCATGTCTCTTCTGCCCCTGCCCGCTAAGAATTCGAGGGTCAGTGAAGGCAAGACCGGCCCCATCGACAGGATTCTGGAATTGGCCATTCGCATCAACCTCAACCATCAAAAAGCCGTTTATCTCGTTCTCGGGGCCGTCGCGGTGTTCGGAATCGTCGGCATGACGCGCCTACAGGTGGAAACCAATCCCGTTGACTTTTTCAAAAAGGATACGGATGTTTCCAGGCATTTTCATGACATCTACAAAGATATGGCCGGCAGTTTTCCGGTGAATGTGGAACTGTCCAGCGGGGAAAGCGATTATTTCGAGGACCCGGAACACCTGAAGTTCATTGCTCAGGTACAGGCCTTTCTGGACACCCTGCCCGGCGTGGACAAGAGCATCTCGTTCGCCGACTATCTTATGCTGGTCAACTATGCCACCAATAAATACAAGGAGGAACTGTACGTTCTGCCTGATGAGGGCTTTGAAGTCCGTATGCTCATCAACAGTTACAAGACCTTGCTGGGTCAGGACATGCTCACGGGGTTCATGGATGAGGATTTTTCCAAAACGAACATCATGCTCCGGACCCATTTGTCCAGTTCCAAGGACTTTCTGGCCGTTCAGGAGACCATCGAGCAGTACCTGGCGGAGAACGCGCCTAAGGGTTTTGAATATCACGTGACCGGTTTTGGGATGGTCATTTCCCACAGCAGTCAAATACTGGCCGAAGGTCAGGGAAAAAGTCTGCTGCTGACCCTGGTTTTGGTCTTCGGCATCATGTTCCTCCTGTTTATTTCCTGGAAAGTGGGCCTGATCAGCATGGTCCCCAACTGCTTCCCCATCGTGATGAATTTCGGGATCATGGGTTGGGCAGGCGTCCCCCTGTCCACGGCCACCAGCTTGATCGCCAGCATCGCCATCGGTCTTGCGGTGGACGACACCATCCACTATCTGGTGAGTTACAACCGGGAATTCAAGAAAGACCTGGACAAGGAGCGCGCCCTTCAGGACACGGTCCGGCGGGTGGGCAAGCCTATTCTGTTCACCACCCTGACCATCAGCCTCGGTTTTTCCGTATTGATCCTGTCCAACTTCAAGCCCACATCCGTATTCGGCGTCATGATGATCATCACCATGGCCTCCGCCCTGGTCGCCGACATGGTGCTGCTGCCTTCGCTCATGCTCCATGTGGAACTGGTGACGGTCTGGGACCTGTTGAGATTGAAACTGGGCCGCGATCCCCAGGAAGGCATCCCCCTCTTTCAGGGCCTTTCGCGCACCCAGGTGCACTATATCCTCATGGCCGGGGCACTTCGACGATATGACACCGGCGAGATCATCATGAGAAAGGGAGAAACGAGCGATTCCATGTATGCCATCATCTCCGGCGATCTGGATGTGGTGGACGTGGTGGCGGAGGAGGGCGCCGAGAATGGCCCCGACGAAGGGATCAGGCGGCTGCTCAGCACACTCAAAGCGGGAGAAGTGGTGGGCGAGATGGGGATGATTCGGTCCTGCGAGCGTTCCGCCACGGTTATTGCCGCGGCGCCTTCGGAACTGCTCCAGATCAACGACCGAATGATCAAGAGGCTTCAATGGCTTTACCCGCCCACGGCGCAAAAGTTCTTCTTTAACCTCATGGCCCATTTGTGCGACCGGCTGCAGACCATGAACCAGTCCTTTCTCCAGGCTTCAACGATCGATTCGTGCACCGGCTTGAGCACACGCGACTATATGATGGGCATACTCGCTAAGGAAATGGCCCGGTCCGGGCGTTACCGCACGCCGGTGTCATTTTTCCTGGTGCAATTTGAAAATTATGCCGACATGAGCCGTCACCATGGCCATTCGGCCGCCAACTTCGTCCTTGAAGAGACCGGAAAGTTGATAAACGAAAGCGTCAAGGACAGTGACTATGTCTGCCGGTATGACTGGCAGCGATTTGCGGGCATTTTGACCCACACCGATTCAAAAAATGCCCTGGAGATATGCCGGCATATCCAGCAACGGATTTCGGACCATCGCTTTGTCTTCAAGTCGTCGGAAATCCGTATGCAGCCCCGTGTGGGGATCGCGCACTATGACGGCCTGCCGGGCCTGGACATCAAGGGATTTGTTGACAACGCCTTTGAGGCCCTCCAGCAGGCCCGCAAACCCGGAGCCGAGCCGGTGCAGAGAGTGAGCTAAAGTTATGGAGGAGCTTCGCTTTTCAATTATAAACACATGGCTTCATCTTGTGGCATACCGTTTTTATCCGTCATCCCCGCGCAAATATAGGCGGGGATCCAGGAAAACAGAAAGCGGGAACTTCCCCCTCGATCGGCGTAGAGGACATCCTTCGTTGTGTGAGAGACACCTGACGTCGTAAAAAACGAATGGCGTCGACCAAAACACTTGAAATTACATAATCATTCAGGTAGAAGGTTGAAGGTCGGAGGTCAAAATTCGTTAATAGTTATTGGAGCTGTTTTTTTGACCTTTGAACCCGGAACCGGAGGGCAGCAATTTTCAATGTTCAATTTTCAATCCAAAAGGCAGCCTTTCTTCTACCTTATACCTTCAACCTTCTACCTGAACTTCTTTTAATCCGTGGTGAACAAAAGGAAAAATGCCTGACAAAAATCAAAAAAAGATCACCGTCCTTGGCGTGGGAAATATACTGTTTGCGGATGAAGGCGTGGGTGTCAGGGTGATGGAAGCCCTGGAGGATCGCTACGAATTTCCTGAAAACGTCTCCCTGGTGGACGGCGGCGTCCTCGGCCTCAACCTTCTGGGCACCATATGCGATGCAGACGAATTGATCGTCATCGATGCGGTAAAAAACGGCGAACCGCCCGGCACCCTGCACCGTCTGGTGGGAGATGAGATTCCGAAACGGATCCTGGCCAAGAACTCCATCCACCAGGTGGATCTGCTGGAAACCCTGACCGCCTGCCAAATGATTGACAAGGTCCCGGAAACCGTAATCATCGGCGTGGAACCCGAAGACATCGAAAATTTGGATCTGGAATTGACACCTATCATCCGGGAAAAAGTGGACGACCTTGTGGATATGGCCCTGAACGAATTGAAGCGTCTTGGCGTAACTGTCCGTCCAAGAATAGCAGGGGGGGCGTCATGTGCTTAGCCATCCCCGCAAAACTAATTAAAATCGAGAACGGAATGGGCACGATCGACATGGCGGGAACGCGGCGGGATGTGAGCCTCCTGCTCATCGAAGAACCCAAAATCGGCGATTATGTGATTGTTCACGCCGGGTTTGCCATTCATAAAATCGACGAGGCTGAGGCCATGAAAACTCTGAAGGTGCTCCGGGAAATGGCCGCATTATTGGACCCCGAACCTCCACCATAAGTGCTTCATTAAGGGCAGCTATGCCGCGGCAGACCCGGCTTTTAGGCA
>JAFDKD010000352.1 GCA_019307165.1 Deltaproteobacteria bacterium
ACCTGTGTCAGCGTGCCAGGAACTTAACTGCCCGAAAATGCACAGAACAATATACACTTGCACAGGGCAGTGGGCATGTCCAATAATTGCCGATCAGAGAAATTCGATCCAGGAATCCTCGGCCTTCGCCTTGACATGCCGGCTCTTTTATGAATCCATACACATCCGGCAGGATTCCCTTGGCAGATTCTGGTTGGATAAGTCGCGATAAATTTGAGCCTGACCAGTCTGTAGTGTCAGAAAAAGATCAATAAAGGAGTCGTCCACGATGCAGGTTCAAGAAGTGATTCAAAAACGGCTGAGTATTCGTCAGTATGCGGATGCCTCGATTCCCGATGAACATATGGATATCCTTTTTAAGGCCCTGCAGCTCGCTCCATCGGCTAATAACTCTCAGAACTGGGAGTTCGTCTTTGCCAAAGATTCAGATTTAAAACAAAGACTCGTTCCAGCATGTTTTAACCAGGGGTTTATCAAAGACTGTGCCTACTTCATCGCGGGAGTGGCGGATCCCAGACAAAAATGGAACATGGTGGACATCACTATCTCACTTACCCAGTTCACCCTTCAAGCCGTGGAATTGGGTTATGGGACCTGTTGGATTGGCGCCTTTGACGAAAGCCATGTCAAACAGGTCTTAAATATACCTCAGAATAGGAAAGTCGTGATCTGTATGACATTTGGCAGGCCTCAAGGAAAGCATGTTCCAAGGGGCAGAAGGGCCGTTGAAAGGTTTGTGTACCAGAACCAATTCGGCATTCGCTTCAAATTGAGCGGAGAATACATCTCCAGAAAGAAATAATTTATCCACCATGAAAACAGGATCAATGAATATGGCAAAATACGATGTGATTGACGCCCATGTGCACACTTATAAGACGCCGGAAATAGGGCGCCAGGCCCTGAGCGGTTTTGAAAGCGCCGGGTGCTGCGGCACGCCGGACGAGTTGGTACCCATTATGGAAGAGGCAGGAATCCGCCTTGCAGTGCAGTGTAATATGACGCCGGCCAGAACCATGTTCGAAGCGGGCTTGGCGGCGGTGGCGCCCGAACAGGTTGAGTCCGGCCGGCCCGCATTGGTTGAAAAAATCAGCGGTCGGATCAAACGCCGGAATGAATGGACTTGTCGGATGGCCCAAAGGCACGAAAAGCTTATTGCCTTTTTGTCCGTAGATCCGATTATGGGCCGGGATGCAATGATGGAGGAACTCTTGGACAAGATCAATCACCAGGGCGCCCGCGGTCTAAAAATCCACCCTGGAGAGGGCCGGTTTTTCCCTGACGACCCATCCCTTCAGCCGGTCTATGAGTTCTTGGAAAAACGCGGGCTTCCGGTTATCAGCCACGGCGGCCTCGACATAGTCAATCCGGACCCTGACTACACCCGGCCTTCAGCGTTTTCCAGAGTCCTGGAGCGGTACCCGGGGCTCACTTTGGTGATCGCCCATTTAGGCAAAAACTTCTTCGACGAGTCGGTGAAAATGGCCGAGAAATACGCCAACGTATTTTTCGACACCTCAACCGCTATTCCGGGGGACAAAATCGGCCGGCCCCTTGATGGGCACTCCCCGTTATCAAATGAAGAGGCAGTGGATTTGATTCGCAGGATTGGAATTGAGCGTGTCATGTTCGGTACCGATTATCCCTGGTATCATCCGCTTTGGGACTTGAAACGGTTCCTGGAGCTCGATTTTATTGATGCTGAAAAAGAGGCCCTGTTGGGCGGCAACGCTAAACGGATTCTTGGCCTTTGACAGGCATTTTGAATTCGCGGGATTGCATTATGTTCGGGTAATCTCAAAGATTTCGCGCGGGTGATAGTTTCCGAAGCATAGGGTGGCAAAATGGCGAAATATTTCTACGGTTACAACATCGTGGGGGCGGGCTTCGCCCTCCAGGGTATGTCCATCGGCGCCTTGTTTACATACGGCGTCTTTTTCAAGGAGTTTCAGAACGAGTTCGGCTGGTCCCGGGCCATGATTTCCGGCGCCTCTTCCCTTTCCTTCTTAATCATGGGACTGGTCGGGATTTTGATGGGCAAGTTGAACGACAGGACCGGTCCGAAACGCCTTGTCGTGGCGTCGGCTATCTCATTCGGAATCGGTTATCTGTTCATGGCATATATGCAGGCGCCCTGGCACCTGTACCTGCTCTACGGCCTGTTCGTGGGCATCGGATTGGGCGCCCATGACGTCATCACCCTGTCCACGGTGGCGCGATGGTTTGTCCGGCGCCGGGGTCTGATGACGGGGATCGTCAAGGTGGGGACCGGCGCGGGCCAACTCACCATCCCTCTGGTGGCCACGGTGTTGATCGCCGCTTATGGCTGGCGCACTTCCTATCTCATCATGGGCGCCGCGTTGATGCTGGCACTCGTCGGTATTGCGGACCCCCGGGAGATGGGCCTGTTGCCGGACGGTGATGCCGTTCCGCCCGAGGGCGTTCAAGCGGGAAGCCGGGATCATGGCTTTGACATGAAGGCCTCATTTCGTACGGTGCAGTTCTGGATCCTGTGCGGCGTGGAATTGATCGTGCTGGGCTCCCTGCTGACCATTATCGTGCAGATCGTGCCCCATGCCATGGACCTGGGGCTTTCCCCGGTCGTTGCGGCGGGCGTGCTTTCCACCATCGGCGGCGTGAGCATGGCGGGACGCCTGGGTATGGGCGCGGCCATTGACAGGATAGGCGGAAAGCGCGCGTTGATTATCTGCTTTATCATCATCATGTGCGGTTTTGCCTGCCTGCTGGCGGCCCGGAGCGCCTGGATGCTGTTTCTTTTCGCGATCATTTACGGATTTGCGCACGGCGGTTTTTTCACGGTCATGTCTCCTACGGTGGCGGAACTGTTCGGCACGGCATCACACGGCTCCCTGTTCGGCATTGTTCTATTTTGCGGTACCATCGGCGGCGCCATCGGCCCCATAATGGCCGGTTATACCTTTGATGTGACCGGAAGCTATCATCCCATGTTTCTGGCAATGACCGGGCTGCTGGCCATCGCGTTCGTACTGGTGTTTTTCCTGAGGCCTGTAAAGGACGTGCCTGCTTCCCAACCTTAGGGCCTGCTTTACACACCGGGCAGACATCAATGGCGCCGGGATAAATCCCATTCACCTGCAACCTGTGCCTTGCCTATCTCTATAGCCGCCCCCTGCGCTGCTATCATGGGAAACGGCTGGAATAGAAATAATAAAATATTGAATTGTAATCCGCGCGGTAAAGACATGGACGAATTGAAAGATGTCATCCTTCGTTTGGCGAAGGCACAAAAAATGCCCAAGCGCTTCAAAGACCATCCGCTTAAAGGGACCTTAAAGGATTGCCGCGAATGTCATATTGAACCGGATTGGCTGGTTATCTATCGCATCGAAGGCGGTGAACTCTGTCTTGTAAGGACGGGGACGCATTCGGATCTTTTTGAATGACAGCATGTGGCCGCCGGCGTCTTTTACAGGCCCCAATAAAATTCGGGTGTCGCCGCCCTGTCAGTCTTTCCAGCCGTGCTCGCCGATCAGATCCACAAATCGGCAACCCCCCAACTTTTCTTTCACGAACCTTCTCTTCTTCTTGGTGATACGGATCAATTCCTGCGATAACTTATCGCCAACCGGGATAACCAGCCGTCCGCCGTCGGCCAGCTGGTCGATCAGGGGCTGGGGGACATCGGGCGCGCCCGCGGTTACAATGATGCCATCGTATGGGCTGTTCTCTTTCCACCCCAGGGTGCCGTCGTAAGTCTTGTACATCACATTGGTGTATCCCAACTCATCCAGCAGTTTTATGGAGCCGTTGATCAGCGGTTTGACCCGCTCGACCGTATAAACCCGCCTGGACAACTCGGCCAAAACGGCCGTCTGATACCCGCTGCCCGTTCCGATTTCCAGGGTGTATTCCTTCCCTGTCAGCTTGAGTGCCTCGGTCATGAGGGCCACGATATAAGGTTGGGATATGGTCTGCCCCTGGCCGATGGGCAGGGGATGGTCATTGTAGGCTTCGCCGATGAGGCCGGACCCGACAAACCTGTGCCTGGGCACTTTGCGCATAGCGGCCAGGACCCGCTGGTCCTTGATTTTTCGAGGCACCAGCTGGGTTTCGACCATCTTTTCCCTGGCCAGTCGATAATCGTGGTTCACCACCATACGCTCTCCTCAGGCGCCCTTCATAAATGACTCAAAACCTAACTTTAAATAATATGATATCTTTTTGGCAATGTAAACCGGCGGGCCCAGGTAGGCTTCCGATACGCCGAGCGCCTCGGCCCGGTCCACGGACAAGCTGAACAACTCGCCCAGGGGAACGCCCGGCCTGACGGCATCCATGAAATCATTCAATGCGTGAAACATCCACCCAGGCCCATTTCTTCATTCGAAATTCCTTGTTCGGTGTTCGATAGTCGATCGGGATATGCGGGGACCCAATAAGATCGCCATCGGTTCTGCTTGAAAAAGACTCAACGGATTGTTAAGTTGCATGAATTCCGGTTCAAGCCGCTGCATCACCGGTGGTGAAGCGTGGGTCTAAGAACCTGCAACCTCAGCCGACCAAACATGTCGAAAAGCCAGAAATATCGAATGGACCCCCTTCAATGAAGGAAATTTACGGCGCCATCGATATGGGGACCCATACGGCACGGCTTTTGATCGCCCGCGTCGAAGGCAGTCCGAGCCGGCTCGTTCCCCTGGAGAGAAGACGCGCCTACACCCGCCTGGGGGAGAACTTCGATCCATCCGGCGAGCGGGTCATTGAGCCAGCCGCCATGGACCGGGCCCTGGACGAGCTGGCGGGGTTCAACCGCCGCCTGGAGGCGGCGGGGGCGGGACAGGTGCATGCCGTGGCCACAGGTGTGGTCAGGGAAGCCCGGAACCGCGACCTGTTTCTGGCGCGCATTCACGATCGGACGGGCATCCGGGTGCGGAGCATCGCCGGGGAGGAAGAGGCCGCGCTTACCGCCGGGGGGGTGCTTCACGCCCTGGCCGGACCGCCGGGGGCGACATTGATTTTCGACCTGGGCGGAGGGAGCACCGAATTCATTTATATTTCGGGCGGTGACGCCCCTGTCGTCGTTTCCATCCCTTTGGGCGCCGTTTTGCTGACGGAAGGGTTTTTGACCGCCGATCCCCCGGGTGAGAACGAAATCGACAGGCTTTTCGACCACATCGACACCTCCCTGGATACAACGTTGCTCAAAGGAATCAGGGGGCAGGGCATCCAGGAAATGGTGGCAACGGGCGGCACGGCAACGAGCCTTGCAGCCATGCTTCACGATATTCCCGTGGCGCGAATTTCTCCGGAGCGGATGAACGGCCTGCGAATCGAGCGGCTTGAAATAGAGGCCCTTTTCAAACAGGTCCGCCGAACGCCCTGCGACGAACGGGCCCGGTTGACCGGCCTGGACAAAGGGCGGGCCAAGGTTATGGCGGCCGGCGCCGCCGCCGTCATCCGCATCATGGATTACTTTAACAGAAGGGATCTGGCGGTGTGTCTGTCGGATCTGCTGGAAGGCATACTTATCGAAGTGATTGAGGGGGAGAAAGATGGCTGAGAACAGCTTTCCTTATGGATACACCTTTGACGACCTCATCCTGGTTCCCAAATACTCGGAAGTGCTCCCGGGCGAGGTGGATGTCCGGACGCGGCTGACCAGAAACATCGCCCTGAACATTCCCATCGTCAGCGCGGCCATGGATACGGTCACGGAAGCGGCCACGGCCATCACCACTGCGCGACAGGGCGGCCTCGGTTTCATACACAAGAACATGAGTATCGAGCGGCAGGCCCTGGAAGTGGAAAAGGTCAAGAAATCGGAAAGCGGCATGATCGTGGACCCCATCACCATCGAGCCGGAGCGCAAGATACATGAAGTGCTCGAAATTATGGGTAAATATAAAATATCCGGCGTGCCGGTGGTCAAGGACGGCAACCTGCTGGGGATCATCACCAATCGAGACCTCAGGTTCGAGACCAATCTGGACCAGAGCGTCGAAAAGGTGATGACAAAGGACAACCTGGCCACCGGCCCCATAGGCATCACCCTTGAAGAGTCCAAGGCCATTTTGCACGAACGCCGCATTGAAAAACTCCTGGTGGTGGATGAGGAAGGGAAGCTCCATGGTCTCATCACCATCAAGGACATTGAGAAGATCAAGAAGTACCCCCATTCCTGCAAGGACGAACTGGGAAGGCTGCGAGTGGGTGCGGCCGTCGGCGTGGGACCTGACATGGAGGAGAGGGTAAGCGCCCTGGCGGCCGCCAGTGCGGATGTGTTGGCCGTGGACACGGCCCACGGCCATACGGAAAAGGTGATCGACAGTCTCAAGGCGGTCAAGGCCCGTTTCCCGGATTTGGACGTTGTCGTGGGCAATGTAGCCACGGCCGAAGGGACCCGGGCGCTCATCGACGCGGGGGCGGACGCCGTGAAGGTCGGCGTGGGTCCCGGCTCCATCTGCACGACCAGGATGGTGGCGGGCATCGGCGTCCCGCAGATGACGGCGATCCTCGATTGCGCAAAAGAGGCGGGAAAGGCGGGGGTGCCCATTGTCGCCGACGGCGGGATTAAATATTCGGGGGACCTCACCAAGGCCTTGGCCGGGGGCGCCGATTGCGTCATGATCGGCAGCCTTTTTGCCGGGACCGAGGAAAGTCCCGGCGAGACCATTCTCTTTCAGGGCAGGACCTACAAGGTGTATCGGGGCATGGGGTCCCTCGAAGCCATGAAGGAGGGGAGCAAGGACCGGTATTTCCAGGAGGATGCGGATCTGGATAAAAAGCTGGTGCCCGAGGTCATCGTGGGGCGGGTGCCCTACAGGGGGCAGCTGGCGGACACCATATACCAGCTTGTGGGCGGTCTCAGGGCCGGC
>JAFDKD010000353.1 GCA_019307165.1 Deltaproteobacteria bacterium
AAACCTCATTGCCGCGGAATTCATGCAGTACCTGAGACCCGTAGGCTGCGGACCGTCCGGGAAGACATGGCCCAGATGGCTGTCCCCGTGTTTGCTTCTCACCTCGGTCCGTGACATGAACAGGCTTCGGTCTTTTTTCTCCACAATGTTGCCGGGTTCCAGTGCCCTGGTGAAACTGGGCCAGCCTGTTCCCGAATCATATTTGTCCATTGAACTGAACAGGGGCTCTCCGGAAACGATGTCCACGTAAATGCCCGTCCTTTTATTGTCCCAAAATTCGTTTCTAAAGGGCGGTTCCGTGCCTTCTTCCTGCGTCACGCGGTACTGCATGTCGGAAAGCCTTTTCCTGAGGACGTTGTCAGCGGGCTTTTCAAAGACCTCTGTTTCGGCACGCTTTTCAGGCGGTTTTTTGTCTTTTCCCCAGGCGGCGATCAAAAATTGATCCCTGCCCGATCCGGCCCGGTATGTACGATAATGGCCTGGGGACTTCTTGTAATAGTCCTGGTGATAGTCCTCTGCATCATAAAATCTCTCCAAAGGACGAATCTCCGTGACAATGGGCGCGCTGAATCTGCCCGATGCCTGCAAGTCGGCCTTGGAGGCTTCAGCCAGTGCCCGCTGTTCGTCATCGGCGTAAAAGACGGCGGTCCGGTATTGCGGCCCCCGGTCTACGAACTGCCCGCCCGGGTCGGTGGGGTCCACGTGACGCCAGAACACATCCAGCAGTTCCTCATAAGACACCTTTTCCGGGTCATAGATAACCTGTACCACTTCCAGGTGGCCCGTGGCCCCTGAACATACATCGCCGTAGGTGGGGTTTTCTTCAGCGCCCCCGGCATATCCCGATATCACCTCGAGCACGCCATCCACTTTTTCGAAGTCCGATTCCACGCACCAGAAACATCCCCCGGCGAACGTGGCTTTTTTCAAATTTAAATCATGTTCGGTCATGACATGCGCCTTAACCTCATTTCGATTGACAGTATTGCAGCACCCGGCAAATGCGACGACCGTCGAGAGCAGGGCGCCAATCCATGCATAACGGATGATCGTCATATGATCACCTCCTTTCAGGGAGGCGTATGTTCGATTTACATGCCGCTTAGAGATAATTTAATCACGTTTTTCAGCGAATCGAATGGAGGAATCGGTTTCCCGATATTTCCGGACGGACTCAAGACGTTTGAGGCAATGAAGAGGAATTTCCATTTTAGCATCGCGGTTAAGACTGACCGGCATTGACTTGACCCTCCAGGTGACCCTGTAGTAAGAATTTGATCGGATATGATTTCAACATGCGATCGTTCGCCCTGATCCCTGGCCTGAGCCTGCCGAAGGGGTGTCGAAGGGCTAAACGGCGATTTGGGCAACAGGTTGCAGAGAAAGGGTAGCATTATGAGCAAGCATACCGTGGCCGTGGTTCGTTATGAAGCGCCCGGCGCGTCGGTGAGACGCGTCGTGGAACTGTCCGGCGGATTGGAAAAGCTTCCCGCCGGAGGAAAGGTCTTTATCAAACCCAATGTCGTGTTCTGGACCAAAGCCGTGACGTTCCCCAAGTGGGGGGTGATCACCACCACCCGGGTCATCGAGGACATGGTGGTGCTGCTCAAGGAGCGGGGGATCGACGACATCACCATCGGAGAGGGAATTGTAACCATGAAACCGAAAGACCTTGAAACGCCGGCACACGCGTTCGAGACCCTGGGGTATGGGGAATTGAGCAAACGCTACGGCGTCAAGGTCGTCAACGTGTTTGAAAGGCCCTTTGAAAAGGTGGAACTGGGCGAGGGGGTGGAACTCAACTTTAACACGGACATCCTTCACAGCGACTTTGTCGTCGATATCCCGGTGCTCAAGACCCACAACCAGGCCAAGGTCACCCTGGGTATTAAGAACCTCAAGGGCACAATCGACATCAAATCGAGAAAACGCTGCCACAGCGCGGACCCGGACAGGGACCTCAATTTCATGATTGCGCGCCTGGCCGACAAACTGCCGCCCATATTCGCCATCCTGGACGGCATTTACACCAACGAGCGGGGGCCCAGTTTCGACGGCAAGATCAAAAGGAGCAATATCCTGGTGGCCTCCCCGGACGTGTTGTCCGCCGACATGGCGGGTGCGCGCCTTCTCGGATTTCCTCCCTCGGATGTACCCTATCTGGTGCATGCGGCGAAAAATCAAGGGAGGCCCATTGACATGTCGGATGTAGATGTGGTTGGCGAGGACATCGACGACCTGGCCCGCCGTTACACATATGATTTCACGTACGCGGAAACGGAAGACGGCGAGTTGCCGCTTCCCCTGGCCAGGCAGGGACTCAGGGGCATTTCCTACCGGAAGTTCGATTTGACCATGTGCACCTATTGCGCGGGCTTCAACGGTCTGGTCCTGTCCACCATTCGAAACGCCTGGAAAGGGGAGGCGTGGGACGACGTGGAAATTCTTAATGGAAAAATGATGGCCCCCACGCCAGGCAAAAAAAAGACTATCCTCCTAGGCAAATGCATGTATCAGGCCCATAAGGATAATTCCGATATTCAGGAGATGATCGCGGTGAAGGGATGCCCGCCGCAGGGGGACCAGGTCTTGAAGGCCCTGCGCGCGGCCGGCATCGATGCCGATTCAACCCTGTTTGACAACATGGATCAGCTGCCGGGTTTTTTCATGGCCCAGTACAAAGACCGGCCGGAGTTTGACGAAGCGTTTTTCAGGGCTTCCTGAAGGAGGGGGATAGATGGCGGAAGAAGCGGTCACGATCGAGGTGGACGGCCTCAGGATTGAAGGATTATACGATCCCGCGCCCGGAGCCAGGGCCGTAGTGGTGACCCACCCCCATCCCCTCTACGGGGGCAGCATGGTGAACAACGTGGTGGAGGATGTGGTTCGCGCCTATAAGGCGGCGGGATATGCCACGTTGAGGTTCAATTTCAGGGGGGTAGGGCGCAGCGGAGGGACGTACGGGGAGGGTATCGGCGAGCAGGACGATGTGAGCGCGGCGCTCGCGTACCTTGCGTCCATGGGAAAGCCGTCTATCGATCTGGCCGGCTATTCCTTCGGCGCGTGGGTCAATGCCATGGGGGTGGATCGGTTCGAGGCGGCCGGGCGTCTGATCATGGTTTCACCGCCCGTGGGCTTCTTGGATTTCTCATTCCTCCAATACTGCGAAAAGATTCAGCTGGTGATCGCCGGCTCGGCAGACGACATCGGACCACCCGATAAAATCAGACAAATGCTCCCCAAGTGGAACCCGCAAGCGCGGCTGGAGGTCATTTCCGGCGCAGATCATTTCTATGGCGGAAAAGGTGATGACATCGCCAGAATCATTCAATCGTTTTTGAATGCCAATAAAGAGTTTGCATAATAGGATGAAATCGACTGTCGTTAACGAAAAGCCGTCTCACACGCGCCGTAGCCTAACGAAGATCCCGCAGGTTTTGCGCGGGACTAGAGCACACGCAGAGCACGAAGAAAAAAATAGACCCGGCGTCGCCTTCGGCTATGCCGCGGCAAGCAGGATTACAGGATTAACAGGATATTTTGTCCACGGATTAACGGATATCACGGATAAAAAAGGCACAAGCCTTCAATCTGTTTGTTCTATCTCCGTGATCTCCGGAGCGCCAGGTTAAGCCTGGTGCGACTTGCTGACTGAAAGGAGTCAGCCATGATAATTGCTCGTTCATCATGTAGCAGCGGACCCCCATATCAGGGCAACCGAGCATGGGAAGCGGACCGGTCGCCGCTTTTTGGCGAGCGGCAACGGAAGTAACCCTTCCGGACTGCGAACGGGTGAGCCCTAACGCAAGTGAACCCGGTTCGGCCTCGTTACACTGATGGGTGCGGCCAGCCTGCCAGAGATGGTGAAGCCTGCCACCTGCGGTGAAGCAACGAGCGAAAGCAACCGCAGGGCACTCCGGGGTGAAAGGGGAGGGCGCGCTCGGGCAGTCGCATCGAGGAACCTGGGCCAATGCCCAAGTCGTGCGTTATGCGGATGACTTTATGGTTTTGGCGCATCACCAGGGCAGCCGGCTGGCCGGTTTTATCGAGTCCAAGATCGAAACCTGGTTGGGTCTTGAGTTGAATCGGACCAAGACGAAGGTCGTCAACCTTCGACAGCCCGGAGCCGGCGTGGAGTTTCTGGGGTACACGTTCAGGTATGACCGAGATCTTAGAGGTCGCGGTCACCGGTATCTGAATGTAATTCCCTCGCGCAAGGCGATGCAGACGCACCGGGACAAGCTTCGGAAAACGATCAGCCGGGGTCAGGGCTTCGTGCCTGTAACGCGACTGATCGAGACCGTCAATCGGCAACAACGTGGATGGGCCAACTACTTTAGTTTCGGCTATCCACGCAAGGCGATGCGTGAAATGAACTGGTATGTAGTGGACCGTCTTGTCGGTCATCTGCGTCGACGCAGCCAGCGTCCTTTCCGTCCCCCGGAAGGGCGAAGCTATTACCGGCACCTGAAGCAGCTGGGGCTGATCTATCTGTAATGGCATCATTTGCTGGCGTCCTGTGTGTGCCCGTTGGTGAAGTTCAAGGGAAAGCC
>JAFDKD010000354.1 GCA_019307165.1 Deltaproteobacteria bacterium
ATAAAATACCGCCCTACAACCCCGCGATGACGGGCACCGTTTCGCTGGGCACGAGCATGAACGGATTGTTAACGTAACACGAATTTACATATGAGTGTTCAGGTGTCAGCAGGACTAATAGACTTCGACGCCGCTGTGTGTTGCTGAAATTGCCCCCACTTGATTTTCCAGCGTTTGGTTAAAACAAATCCTTTCCTGACACCTGACACCTAATGGGTGCATCAGTTACAGGACTTGGTCATTGCAAGGCCCCCTATGGGGGCGGCCTCAAAGCCGGGCGCGCCGCGGCGAAGTCCCGCTATCAGCGGGATGAAGCCGGGTCCTATGGCCCCGGATCTTTATTGGGTCCTGGAATACCACGTCATAAGGGCATGGTCATGTTCCTATGGCTATGCCTAGGAGTCGATGCCGACCAAACCGTCAGCTGAAGGCTCCCCCGCACATTGGGCCCGTTTTGCGTTCCCTTACAGGGGAAACCCAAGGCCGGGTCTTATGTGCCCGGATTCTTTACGCGCAAAGTCGTCGCCCGGGAGCGGAAGTTTGACGAATTTGCCTCAAGCGGCGCCGCCGTTTTAAGGGGGGGGCAAAGCTGAGAGTAGAAGGCAAAACATGCAATGATTTGAGAGTTCCATAAAAATTTCCTTTTTTGTATTGAAATAATTTATCAGTTGATGTATCAACAAAACGATATAGGTAAATATTTTGGTTTGATTTTAATCCTGCAAGGAGGAAAACACGATGAAAGTAATCAAGAGGGAGCTCGAAAGCATTGCGAAAAATCTCAAGGCATTGACAAAGAAAGTTGAATCGATTGCCCAGAAACTGGCAAAGATGGAAGCGGCAACCGCGAAAAAGGCAAAGGCGCCGGTGCGGGCGGCGAAAAAACCGGCTGCCAAAGCCAAAAAGATCGTTCGTTCCAAGGCTAAGAAAGTCATCGCAACCGATGCGGTGTTTGCCGTGATCAGGCGAAGCAGAAAGGGCGTAAATACCGCCACATTGAAAGAAAAAACGGGGTTTAACGAGACGAAAGTCAGAAACGTTATCTTCAGATTGAAAAAGCAGGGAAAGATCACAACGAAAACGAAGGGCGTGTATATCGCCGCCTGACACGCTGGGAAAAATGAAGTTTTCGCCCGCCCTGATAAGGCGGGCTTTTTTTTGGAGGAGGTATCGATTTTGGGCTCTGTTTCAATCGGTTTGAAGCGAATTTTGGTATTGCTGCTCTTGCTACTTGTGACAGCAGGGGTCTCCAGCGCCGGAGTTCCCGGTCCCGGCATCAATCTGGACGTGAAGCAGTTCACGCTTGAAAACGGAATGTTGTTTCTGGTAGTGGAGCGCGCTGCCACACCGCAGGTGGCATGCAGGGTGGCCATCAGGGCGGGGTCCGCATTTGAAAATGCCGGCAGCACCGGCATCGCTCATATGCTTGAGCACATGATGTTCAAAGGGACCATGAATTTTGGTTCGTTGGATCCTGAAAAGGACGGAATACTACAGGGCCGCATCGAGGAAGCCTTTCAGGCGGTGTTGAAGGAACAGGGAAAGAGAAGCCCGGACCGGGAGAAAGTAGCGGCGAAACTTGATGAAATGAACCGGTTGAGAAATGAGGTGCAAGAAATTTTTGTGCCACATGCCTTTTCAGCGCAATTGGGCAGAAACGGCGCCGTAGGTGTCAACGCGTTTACCAGTAAGGACCAGACACAGTATATGACTTCCGTTCCTTCGGACATGTTAGAGCAGTGGTTTTCCATTATCAGCGAGCAGCTGTTCGAGCCGGCGTGGCGGGAATTCTATGTCGAGAAGGAAGTGGTCCAGCGGGAATGGGCTTACCGCTATGTCAATAATCCCGGTGGCGCCGCATGGCTGGACCTCGGCGCCACCGCCTATACGGCTCATCCTTATCGGAATCCCGTCATAGGTTGGAAGTCGGATATGGAGAGGTTTAATACCCGGGATGCCATGGCGTATCATCGGGAATACTATCGTCCTGCAAACTCCGTGTGTGTGCTGGTGGGGGACGTGACGCCGGAACGCGCCAAAAAACTGGCAAACGTGTATTTCAGTAGATACCCGGCGGGAAAACGCGCCGCCGAGACAGTGACCGCTGAGCCTCCACAGCGGGGCGCACGCCAAAGCGTTCGTTTCCTCCCAGGGGCAAGGACGCCTCTGTTACGGGTCGGTTTTCACGGCGCTCGCATGGGGACCGACGATTTTTACGCCCTTGACGCCCTGTCCATGCTCATGAGCCACGGGCGAGGGGCGCGCTTGAGGCAAAAGATTGTCGACGAGGGAAAGGCCATTGATGCCTGGGCGGCGAATCCGGATAACCGATTCGGGGGAATGATCGTTCTGGGCGGTACGCCCGTAGAGCCGGAGGAAATCAAAGCCGGGGGGTTGTCCGAGGAGGATACGCGAAACGCCTATTTGAAGGCATGCGAAAATTTGGAGGAACTTTTACTTGGCGAGTTGGAGAAGTTGAAAACGTCTCTTGTTTCCGAGGATGAACTGATCCGCATCAAAAGACTCAATCAACACGATTTTTTGAGGAGTCTCCGCAGCAACGAGGCGCTGGCGGGCACGCTGGCAACACTGGAGGTTCAGACGGGCTGGAAATATCTGACGGGCTACCTGGAAAGGATAGAGCAGATCACGCCGGAGGATATCCGGCGCGTGGCGCGTAAGTATATCCGGGCGAAAAATCGGACAAGCGTTTACGTGATTCCCGGCGGCGAACCGGACCGCCCGCCGCAGCCCTATGCTGAAATGAGGTCCGTCAGCGGTTCCGCCGTCCGAAATGCGGTTGCGCCGGATACCCTCGAAAACAGGTCCATCTACCCGACGCCCATCGGATGGAAGCACCCGTTGTCATTTAAACGGCATCCCGAGAAGATCGTATACCCTCGGCCTGAAAAAGAGTCTATCGAGGGCGCGACGCTTTTCCATCTGAAGGACGATGAACTGCCCTTGATTGACATGAAGTTGCTTGTGAAGGCGGGTGCGGTGGATATGGGTGACGAGACAGCGGGATTGGGCAGTCTTTTTGAATTGTGTTTGATACGGGGAGGCGCCGGAGGCTACGGCCCGCGGGAACTGGCTGCTGAACTGGACCGGCACGCTGTCCGCCTATCCGTGTCCGTGGGTCAGGAAGAGACCGTTATCGGTCTCTCCGTGATGAAATCGGATTGGGAAAAGGGACTCGAGCTTCTGGAAAAGGTCCTGGCCCGGCCCCTGTTCGATACGACGGTCCTGGAGGTAAGCAAGCAGGAGGCGATGGTGGACTTGCAGCGTCAGGGCGGCGACGCGCTGACGGTAGCCAGGCGGGAAGCAATGATTTGGCACTTCAAGGACCATCCCTACGGTCGCGATCCTCTGAAGGGATTGCAGCGTATTCCTCGCATTACCCGAAAGGATCTTGAGGGTTTCCTCAAGACCTATTTCGTACCTTCGAATATGGTCGTTGCCGTTTCAGGCGATATCGATAAGCGTTCGGCAATGGACGGCCTGAGCCGTTTGCTGAAAGCCCTGCCGGATCAGGATGCCCCTTCTCGGAAACTGGCCATTCCGAAAAAAACGCCGCCCGTGCTCGCGTTGGTCCACAAACCCGGGCAAGTCCAGTCCCAGGTTGTTCTTCTTCTGCCGAGCGTGAGACGAAGCAATGAGGCATTTTGGAAACTCAGCCTTCTGATAAACATTTTTGGAGGCAGCGATTCCATGTTGTATACCCGGCTGAGAGATGAACTGGGGCTCGTTTATGCGGCATGGTTTTATCAGGCCTACAAATGGGAAGCGGGCATGCTCACGGGATACATCGGTTGCCAGGGTGTCAGGACCGGCGAGGCGATCGAAGAGACGGTAAACGTGATGAGTGAGTTGAGAAAAGCGCTCCCCCCATCGGAGTTGCGGCAGAAGCGGCTTGATGTCCTCAATAGCTTTGTATTCAATGTAGATACGCCGATCGATCTGGTAACGGCCTACGGAAGGTACCACATGCGAGGGGAACCGTTGGATACACTCGAGCGCATTCAGGACGCCTATATAAGCGTTTCTCAATCCGACCTGGAAGAATTGGCCGGGCAATTCCTGGACCCGAAGAAATTGCAGATATTCGTTGTCGCCGACAAAGAAACCCGAATGAAAGGTTCGCGCGAATCCCTGGAAGCCGATCTGAAGGGTGTTGCCGAAAAAATTGGAGTTCCTTACCGGGAGATGAAACTCCGATAAAAAAACGCCCCGAAATGGGGCGTTTTTTATGGCCGTCGTGTTTCGGCGGCAGTTTAGTGGACTTCAATTTTTCTGGCTTTGGGGTCGTCCTCTTGGGGAAGGACAACGGTCAGTATGCCGTCTTTGTACTTGGCGTCTACCTTGATGGTCGGCGTATCGTTCTAATTAATGAAAGCGTCATAATAACACCTCCTTACATTTTACTTCTTGCAGCGGCCCATCATTTGATGGGTTCTGATAAATACTGCATATTGGTTATATTATAATTTCTTTCTGTTATATAAAATAAGATTGATTCG